>JAAAOR010000035.1 GCA_009908735.1 Spirochaetota bacterium
CGGCCTCCCTGCGTGCAGAAGTGCGTCTGCACCCGAGAGCCGCTCACATCTCCTTACGCCTTATTTTGTTCTGCTGATTGTACCCACACGCTGCTATATACCCATTTTTTAGAGGACACGGGTCCGCTTCAACGCCAGCAACCGAATCAGCCATCGCGGAACCGACTTACCCGGGCCGCCTTTTGTCAGATCGATCTTGAGACCGAGCGCGGGCAAGATCGGCAACTTGTGCGTCTCGACGAACTCAACAAGGGTGCCGGCAGCATCCTCGACATACGCGAAACGGCCGCCTGCCTCGCCCATATCAAAGGTTTTCCCGGAGTCAACTGTGAAGCCGATCCCGGACTTCTCGCAAACCGCTTTGAGTGCGTCCATCCCTTGAACGTCGAAACAAACATGGATGAATCCGAGATCACCCCAGTATCGGTTTGCAAAGATCTTACTGCCCGTCTCGTCGAGGGATTGTACGAGCTCGATCGCGGTTGCGCCGAGAAGCGGCGCAAAACCGCCCGTGCGCGGTTGCGAGTGCTCGAGAAGGACACGACGCACCCGGCGCTCTCCACCGGGTAGCGCGGTGAGGTCGGCAAAGGCACCGGTTTCATCGTAGACCACGCGATCGTAGCCGAGTATCTCATAGTAGAGCGGGAGCGTACGGTCGATATCGGGTGTGCCGAGCATGACACCGGAGACGCCACCGACGCGCCCGGGCGTGCGTGAGAACCAGTCCTCGCCCTCGATTATTTGAAACGCGTTTCCGAAGGGATCCTGCACAAAAAAATGCTCGCGACCGGCAGGGTCGGGTCCGGGCGCAGAGAGCAACGTGGCACCGGCCGCCTGAAGGACAGCATGTGCTTCGGCGACCCGCCCCGACTTTAACCGTGGCACGAGGATGCCATGATCGCCGAGCTCGGGAGGTCGAGGCGGCTGCACGGGCGTCCGGCTGGTGTACTGCCACACTTCGAACCCACCGCCGCCATGCATATTCATAGCAAGCGCAGCCTGCCGGCTCTGCACGGTACCGCCGGTATACGGTGTCATAAACGGCGCCTCGGCGGCCTCATTAAACGCGGGAACATCGAAGCCGAAGTTATCCGCGTACCAGGTCCACGCGGTTGAGAGATCCGCCACGCCGACCCCTACCTGTTGGATGCCCGTTACTTTGTAGTCGCGCTCCATCACTCGTTTCTCCTATTCGTCCCGGTGCAGTGGTATCGGCGTGCAACACCGCCTCCGTAGTCCTGCCCCCGCCCCTACGAGGGGGAGTGCTACACCAAAAGTAGCGCCCAGTTTGCGCCCACGGCCACTACCATGAACAGCGCCCCGGCCATGGTCGTGGTTGCGACCCGTCCCGCAGGTGGTTCCTGGGGCTTACCCGGCTGGTACAGTGAATCGAGAATATCATCAATGCTGCCGATGAGTCGGCGGGCCTCCAGCTTCTGTCGCTTCGTCTCCACTATGCGCTCGAAGTAGTAGAACAGCCGAACGAGCAACCCCCCGAGGCGCCCGGGAAGCTTCAATTCGGGTCGTATGCTGAAAAGAGAAATGAATACCAGACCAATGATCGTCAAGCCCTTCATCACCCCGTTGCGGAGTGCCCCCTCGGTAATCGCAAACGGACCAGCCGACACAATCACCCTGCCCATGGGGGTTAACAAGTTAAAGAACGTAATGGAACTTACCATCACGACGAAGTACATCCATTTTATCTTCTTGCCCGCAACGGTAGATAGCGCCGCAAACAGTAGCACTTGCGCTATACGCAGTGACAACTGGTCCTGGAAGAGGTAGGCGGGCAGAATGAGGGCGCTCGTGATGAGCAGGTGCAGGGGATTGGTATTGCGTGTGAAAAAGTTATTCTTCGAGCGCATCACGAACCCTACCGAGCCACCTCGACTGTTCAAAAAACTTCTGTGCGAACAGTCCGACTGCAACCCCGCTTGCAACACCCAGGGCTACGAACGGAGGCGCGATGATCCAGGCGCTGAGCCCGAAGATGAAGCGAATGCTGAGATAGAGTTGCACCACGTTCGAAGCGAGCGCGCCGAATACGCTCACTCCGACGAGGCTAATGCGATCCCGCAAAAGCCGATCGACGGCGAGCATAACGAAGATACTCGCAAAGGACCCCCCGAGCGAGAAGAGAAACACGTAGGAGGCAAGCGTACCGTTTATCAGCCCCTGCCCCAGCACCTTCAGGAGCACAAGGAGAAGCACATATCTGGCCGAGAAGAGCCTGAGGCTTATGAGAACCGGCAGGTTAGCGAGACCAAGCCGGAAAAAGGGAAAGGGCTTTGGGAAGAGGTATTCGATCGTCGCGAAGAAGAGGCAGGTAGCGCCGAAGAAGGCGATGAGGTCCAGTCGCTCGTACGTTCGGGGATGGCTGTCGGCGAGAGATCGCATCATAGCCGGCGTGCCAAAATGAAGGTGATGTTATCCCGACCGCCACCGGCGTGAGCGAGCTCAAGCAGTCTCGCCCCGGCCGCATCTAGATCTTCGAACTCTGATAGTGTTCGCTCCATCACGTCATCGGGCACCATGTCGCTCAATCCGTCACTACACAGCAGAAACAGATCTCCCGGCTCTCCCTCACTCGAGAACTGCTGCGCCTCGATGAAGAAATCCTCCTCGGAGCCGAAGCAGTTTGCAAGGATGTTGCTTGGAATCCGGGAATCACCGGAGAACTCTCGAAGCGTATGGTCACGGGAGACCTGCCGCAAAGCCCCGTTTCTCAGGACGTAGCAGCGGCTGTCGCCGGCATGCGCGAGGAATAACCGCTCCTCGTACACAACCACAGCGGTAAGAGTGGTCGCCATACCCCGGTGGCGCGGATTGGCACGACCCCGAGTCAGAAGCTCATCCTGGATGTCGCGCGCTATCTCTACGAGTCGTTGAGAGACGGCAGTCGGTGACAGGCCTGTCTCGAGGAGAGCTATCTCGTCGCGAAAAGCCACGAGTACGTCCCTGCTCGCGATTTCACCCGCGGCCTGCCCACCGAGGCCGTCGGCAACCGCTATCACGTAAGGCCGACCCTGCGAGGAGATCTCGTGCAGACTGTCATGCCGGTCATCGCGCAGGGTGCGTGTACCTACCAGCGCCATGTCCTCATTGTGTTTTCGTTGAAGTCCGACGTCACTCGTTGCGTGTACTGCAAGTTTCATGAGGCACGGTCAGTATATGTTGAAGCGGCATGCCCGGCAAGCAATCCGGCTACGTCGAAACCCGCCACTCCAACGGGGAGGCCCGAGCAATTCCCCCGCGTTCGGGAAACTTTTGTCCGTTCGTGAAACTTTTGTCATAGCTGGGCGTCCCATCCTTGCTGCTTCTCGTCGGCTCCGTGTATGCTTCTACTATGATTAGCGTTAACAAGAACGATGAAAACAACTACACGGTAACGGTAAACGAGGGTGGATCGGAGACGACCCACCAGGTCGAGCTCGACGACTCCTACTATCGGAAGATCTCCGACGGTTCGGTATCAAAGGCGGACCTCATCCGGCGTTCCTTTGAGTTCCTCCTCGCCCGCGAGCCGAAAGAGAGTATCCTCGGGCGGTTCCACCTGTCGGTCATCGCCCGATACTTTCCGGATTACGAATCGAAAATCGGGTCGATATAGGGAATTGAACGCGGCGGGATTCGAACCCACGACCTTCGGCTCCGGAGGCCGACGCTCTATCCAACTGAGCTACGCGTCCGTGGCCTGTAAGCTACCACAGGAGGCCCTCATGGTAAAGTTTATTCTCGGCATAATCCTCGGAGTCGCGGCGATCATCTTCGTGATGCAGAACACCGAGATGTCGTCGGTCACCTTTCTTGCGTGGGAGATCGAGATGTCTCGCGCGCCCCTGCTGCTCATAACGCTGGTGGTAGGCGGCTTCATGGGCTGGGTACTTGCCGCCCTCGGCCATCGCCGGCGCGGCAGGAAATAGGCAATACGCCGCGTGAAACTCGGCAAAAACAACCTCGGTGTCCTGACCCGCCTTATGCTCCTCACCGGCCTGATCGGAACCCTCGCCTGGGCGATACTGGAACGGCTGGCGAGCGTCATGGGCGCGCAGGTATCGCTGGCGGTCGGACCGATCGGCTTCGACGTGATGATCCTCTCGGCGTATGTATACGTCAACCCGGGCACGCTTCTCGGTGCTCTCGCGGCCATTCCGGTCTTCAAATCGATATGACCGACACCGATTCGCCGGCGGCTGCCGACTACCTGATCCTTGCCTCCACCTCACCGCGCCGTCGCGAGCTCTTGGAGCAGCTCGGCCTCCCCTTCGAGCTCGCCACGCCGACTCCCGACGACGATCCCGCCGATCATCGTCCGGCGGTGCAGTTCGCCCGGGACCTCGCTGCCGGTAAAGCGACCTCCGTAGCCGAAGCGCCGGCGTACGCGCAGCGCTGGATTCTCGGCGCCGACACGGTGGTCTTCGACGACGCAGAGATCCTGCTCAAACCCGCCGACACGCGCGAGGCGCGGCGGATGCTCGCGCGGCTCGCCGGGCGCACTCACCGGGTAGCGACGGCGCTCGCACTCTTTCCGCCGGCGCCGGGGGACGCCGGCGCCGCGCCGCGCACCGCTGCATCGGCTTCACGCGAACCGCTCGTGGCGGCTGACGTCACGGCGGTGACCTTCGCGGCGGTGAGCGAGGGCGAGATCGAGTGGTACCTCGACACCGAAGAGTGGCGCGGGGTCGCCGGCGCCTACCGGATACAGGGCCGGGGGGCGATGCTCATCGAGCGCATCGAGGGCTCCTACTCAGGCGTCATGGGCTTG
>JAAAOR010000001.1 GCA_009908735.1 Spirochaetota bacterium
ATCGTACACTGCCTTGAACTCCGCCCGTTTATCCATAGAGTAAACAACCCAGACCCCGCCGAGGTTACAGCGGCTAGAGTTTTTTCCACCGGGTTCCTTCCGGAGTGTCTTCCAGTATGATACCGCGCTCGGCGAGCGTGTCCCGGATTTCATCGGCCCGGGCGAAGTTCCTATTCTTTCGCGCCTCGGCACGCTCCTCTACGAGGTTTCGGATATCGTCTTCGAGGAGTGACGTATCTCTCGACGCCTGGGCCTCAAGGAGGTCCAATGCGAAGATCAGGTCCATTCTGGCCACCAGATCGAGTTTCTCGGCGGGAGTCAGCGCATCGTCCTTCACCACGCCCCAGAGGTCGGCGAGACACTTCGGGACGTTGAGATCGTTACCAAGGTGCTCTTCGAATCCGGAAAGCCAGGAGGCGGCCCGTTCGCCGAGACGGGTCTCGGAGACTGCATCCCCGGTACCCGCATCCCTAAAGGGGCCACCTCCGTCCCCGGCGCCGGCGGCCTCCTTGATGGCGGCGATGCGGTCGAGAAGGTTTCTGCGGGAGTGACGGGCGGCATTGAGCGCATCATAGGAAAACTGTAGCTGCGTGCGGTAATGGCCGCCGAGGCAGAGGAATCGGAAATCGAGCGGCTCGAAGCCCTCTTCTTCGAGCACACCGAGGGTGACAAAGTTGCCTTTGGACTTCGACATCTTGCCGGTATCCATTAACAGAAACTCCCCGTGAATCCAGTAGTTGACCCACTTGTGACCGATTGCGGCCTCGGTCTGCGCGATTTCGTTGGTATGATGCACGGGAATATGATCCACACCGCCGGTGTGAATATCAAAGCGCTCCCCGAGATACTTGGTGCTCATAGCGCTGCACTCGATGTGCCAGCCGGGATAGCCGCGTCCCCAGGGGGAGTCCCAGGTCATTGCCTGATTTCCGAACTTCGACTGGGTAAACCAAAGGACGAAATCCCGTGGATGTTTTTTGTTCTCGTCGACTTCGATGCGCGCACCGGCCCGCTGATCCTGGCGATCGAGCAGCGCGAGCTCACCGTAGTTCGGAAACTTGCTGGTGTCGAAGTATATGTTGCCACCCGACTCGTAGGTATATCCGTTCGCCTCGATGCGCCGAATCATCTCGATCATGTCGTCGATATGATCGGTGGCCTTACAGACCACGGTAGGTTGCTCGATCCTGAGCTTATCCACATCGTTAAAGAACGCCTCGGTGAAGTAGTTGGCGATATCCCAGACGGTCTTTCCCATCTCACGGGCGCTCTTTATAACCTTGTCCTCGCCCTCATCGGCGTCGTCGGTGAGATGGCCGACATCCGTCACGTTCATGACGTGGCGGACTTCATACCCGAAGTACTCGAGGGCGCGACGAAGCTCGTCCTCGAAGACGTAGCTGCGAAGGTTTCCGATGTGGGCGTACTGATAGACCGTGGGCCCGCAGGTGTACATCCCTACCGTCTTCTCGTCAAGAGCCACGAACTTCTGCATCGCGCGGCCAAGCGTGTTAAATAGGCGAAGTGGCACGGTCTCTCCTTGCGGGGAATCTAAAGAGGGGACGCCGACGGCAAATTGCTTCCTATAGAAATTTGCCCCGTTCCTCTGTATCCTGTGTCTGTGGATAGGCTAAAAGAAACGCTCGGAAAAATCAATATTGACGGAACCCTCCGTGTCGAGGAGCCGATGCACCGCCACACGACCTTCGAGGTCGGCGGGCCGGCGGAGCTCTACGTGCGTCCCCGCAGCGAGTCCGACGTGCAGAGGATTATTCGCGCCGCCGGAGATACCGGCGCCCCGATTTTCACCCTCGGCGGAGGGTCCAACATTCTCGTTTCCGACCGGGGCGTGCGTGGAATAGTTATGGATATGCGCGACTTCAGCGACACGCGTCGAGAGGGCAGGAAGTTCACCTCTGGTGCCGGGCTCGCCATAAGCGACGCAGCTGAGCGTGCTGCCGAAGAGGGCCTCGCCGGCCTTCACTTTCTCTACGCAATGCCGGGTAGCGTGGGCGGGGCGGTCTGGATGAACGCCCGTTGCTACGGGAGCTCTATCGTCGACGTGCTCGAGGAAGTGAGCGTCGTGAGTGAGACGGGGGAGCTCGAGAGCTATGTCCCGAAGGACGAGGATTTCGGGTACAAGCGCTCCCCGTTCCAGGGACGCAACGCCGTCATCATCGAGGCGTCATTCCGCCTGACGCCTGCCGACACCGCCGAGATACGCGCGGAGATGGACGGATATTATGCCGATCGCGAGGGGAAAGGGCATTTTGCCGCTCCGTCGGCCGGTTCCGTCTTCAAGAACAACCGGGCATTCGGAAGCCCGACCGGAGCCCTTGTAGACACACTCGGGCTGCGGGGAACGCAGATCGGCGGCGCCCGCCTCTCGGATCGGCACGCAAATATCATCGTGAACACCGGGGGCGCGAGCGCCACCGATATTCTCAGGCTCATCGAGCTCATAGAGCGACGCGTACATGAGGAGCTGGGGTTAGAGCTCGAGCGCGAGGTCCTGCTCGTAGGAGACTGGGAGACCGAGCATGCTGTCACTGGTTGAGAACCTCAGAGAGTATCTCCACATCCTCGAGGACTCGGAGCTCAGGAACGTCGTCGCCAATCTTCCGGTGCACGACCTCGTAGATGTCTGGGATTCACTCGAGGAGGACGAGGCTCAGCGCATCTTTCTGCTTCTCGATCTCGACAAGAAGGTCCATTTAATTACCTCTCTATCCCCCGCCGATCAGGAGCTCCTCATCAAGTCACTGCCCATCGACAACATCAGGCGTGTCTTTAAAGAGATTGAGCCGGACGACCTTGCCGACATAATCCAGGCGGCAAACCCCGAGGTTCGCGAGTCGGTGTGGCACACCATTGCAACCGACGCACGCGACGAGACCAAGTTTCTCCTGCGCTTCGACTCCGACGACGCCGCCGGCCTTATGACGCCGCGTTATCTCGCGGTGCGATCGTTCCTGACAGTCGGGCAGGCGTTGTCGTTCATCCGCTCCAGCGGCCGGGATGTGGAAACCGTGTACTACGTTTACGTTGTGGATCGTCTCAAACGGTTGCTCGGCGTGGTGTCACTGAAGGATCTGCTTTTCCACGACGATGAGGCGCCGGTGGAAGAGGTGATGACTAAGGAGGTCGTCTCGGTGCGGGAGGATACCGACCAGGAGGAGGCCGCTCACATCCTCGGCACCTATGACCTCATTGCTCTGCCGGTTGTCGACGATTACAACCGCCTGCTCGGGATTATCACCTTCGACGACGTCATCGACGTCATCCGCAACGAGCAGACTGAGGACGTCTACAAGATGGGCGCCATGGACGGAAGCCTCGAGCGCTACACGGAGTCCTCTGTATGGAGACTCATCAAGAAGCGTATCCCCTGGCTTGTCATTCTCTTGATCGCGGGGACACTTACAACGAACGTGGTCAGCCTCTATCAGCCCATAATCGCCGCTGCGGCATTTCTGGTGTGGTTCGTTCCCGTCATAACGCAGACCGGCGGCAATACCAGCCTGCAAAGCTCCACCCTCATGATCCGCGGACTGGCCACCGGCGAGGTACACTTCCGCGATATCTGGCAGATTATCGGCAAAGAGGTGTTCGTGAGTCTTCTGATGGGCATTATTCTCGGCGCCGTGCTCGTGCTGCGAGGACTTGTTCTCCCGCCGGGGGTGAATCTCGCGCAGGCAGGCACGATCGGCGCGTCACTCGTTTTCGTCGTGTTTTTCTCGTCAATCATTGGTGTCATCGCTCCGCTCCTCATCCATCGCCTCGGATTCGACCCCACCGTCATGGCCGGCCCCCTCATGGCCACCGTCATCGATGTGGTCGGGCTTACCGTATACTTCCAGGTAGCCAGACTCGTGCTGGGCATCTAGATCCGCCACCGAAACCCGCAGGCGCAGCTCGAGGCGAACCGAGAGATACTCGAAGGGTGCCTCGTCGACGGCGCGTCGCCCCGGCCCCGACAGCTCGATCGATCGCTCGGTCTGCGCACGGAGGGATATCGCCACGGGCCCCGGGCGAAGACGAACCCCCACCGCACCCTCCACCGTCGGCGGCGCCTCTCGGCTCTCCCCCCTGGAGCCACCGCCTCCCGAGGACGCTCCGGCACCAGCCCCGGCGACACCGTCCGCCCAGCCTATGCGAACCCAGTGCTCGAGACGCAGCCCGGCCGGCGCCTCCGCCCCGCCAAGTGTTAACTCGCCGCGCACCGCATCCTCGTATTCGGCACCCTCCCATTGCCGCCGGATCTCGACTGCTGTCCGCACGAGCTCTTCCCGATACCCCAGCCCCACCTCCAGCTCTCCGTCGCGCCTGCGCTCGCCGTCGGAGTCCCAAAGCCACGCCCGCTCAGCGGCGGTCTTACCGTACGCACCCCTGCGTCCACCGACCTCAACCTTGGGCGCAACGCCGAGCTCCCGCGGGGGCTCGGTGCCGACCTCGAACGGCCTGTCCTCCAGAAGCGAGCGCCCCTTCATACCCAGCCGCACCACCGCGCCGTCTACGAAGAGAGAAAGTCGCGCCGACGCCCGTTCGGTTGGTCTCTTCCCCGTGCGATCACGGTACCATGGCTGCTCGAGGCCGAGCGCTGTGGCCCCGCCCGCGGAAACGCTCTCGCCCAAAGGCGCAGCAAATTCCGCGCGGAAGAGAGCTGCACCCGCCGGCCGCGCATATCTCCCTGCCGATCCGAGAACCGTCAGCCCCAGATGTGTCACCCGCAGCCCCCCGCCGGCGAGTCC
>JAAAOR010000061.1 GCA_009908735.1 Spirochaetota bacterium
GAGACGATGGATGGTGGTGATGCGATCCTCGACTTGCTCGAGTCGCTCAGCACTGTACTCTACACGCGAGGAATAGTCGCGCACTGTCTCCGCGATATCCTCGAGCTCGAAAAACGCGTCGTCGAGACGCTTTGATACCGCCGAGAGCCCGGCATCGATTCCGGTGACCGTCTCCATCGCCTGGCGGGCCTCTCGCATCTGCCCGAGCGATCCGCCGCGGCTCTCGGCAAGCGCCTCGTAGAGACGGTCGAGACTTTCGGCGAGTTTCTCGTGCTGATTGAGGATGCTCCGCTCCTGCTCGAGCTCTTCCTCCTCCCCTTCTTTGAGCCCGGCATCCTCGATTTCTGTGACGGCGAAGCTCAGCAGATCCATCTCGCGGAGGCGTTCCTGCTCGCTCGAAACGAGGCGCTCGCGCCTGCGCTTGAGATTGGAGAGCTCGGCAAAACGCTCGGAGAGAGCCTGCACGTCGAGCTCGATGCCTGCGTAGCGATCCAGGAGCTTGCGGTGGTTTTCCTCGGACAAGAGAGACTGATGCTCGTGTTGGCCGTGGAGGTCGAGGATGAGGTCGGTGAGCTCTTGCAGATCGCCCCTGGTGATTGGCGCGGACTGCGCATAGATCGTCCCACGCCCGGTGCGCTTCACGGTGCGGCGAATGATGACCGCTCCGTCTTCGGGCTCGATGCCGTGCTCGGAGAGCCATCCCTCGGCATCAGTGTTGCCCTGAACGAGGAAGGTACCCGAGACCATCGTCTCGTCGGCGCCCGTGCGAATCGCCCCCGTATCGGCGCGTGAGCCGTGCAGCAACGACAACGCTCCGGCGAGAATGGACTTGCCCGCGCCGGTCTCCCCGGAGAGTACGTTCAACCCGTCGCCGAAATCGATATTGAGCCGGTCGATAAGGGCGTAGTTTTGTATGGTCAGCTGCTCAAGCACTATGGCCTCCCGACCAGTTGAGCTTGGTACGAAGGACCTCGTAAAATGTGCGCTTATTCGAGCGCACGATCCGCGCCTTCTCGCCGTAGGGGCGCACCAAGATGCGATCGCCCGGGATGAGAGGGAAGTCGGATTGACCGTCGACCGTCATGATGACTCCGGTTCGCTGCTGCGACTCGACCTCCACCACGATGGTCTCTTCGGCGGACATGACGAGCGGCCGATGCGACAGCGTGAATGGGCAGATGGGATTGAGAATCATCGCATCCATCTCCGGGTGCAGAATGGGACCACCCGCGGCTGCCGAGTATGCGGTAGACCCAGTCGGCGTTGCCACGATAACCCCGTCGGCGCGGTAGTGCCCGAGGAAGGCGCCAGAAAGCCACACCGAGAGCTTTACGATTTTGGAAATACCGCTCGCGGAGATGACCGCGTCATTCAGTCCGATGAACTCGCCGATCCGTCGCTCCTGGCGCTCCACGGTAACCTGGAGGAGCAGGCGCTCCCCCGCCTCGATCAAGCCGGATCGGTAACGCTCGAAGGCGCCCACCCATTCCTCTCGTGTGACCTCGGTTATGAAACCGAAGTTGCCGAGATTTACCGGCAAGATGGGGATGCTATGGGTGGAGAGGATCCGACTTGAGAACAGCACAGTCCCGTCTCCGCCGAGAGATATCGCGAGATCATAGTTCTCGAGAACAGGCTGCGCCGGCTTGCCCCGGAAGGCGAACGTGACGACCTCGATGCCCTGGGACTCGAGGTATTTTCGTACATCCTCGGCGACCTCCATGGCCTCGTCCTTCTCGACGTTGGCAATTAGGAGCACCTTCCGAACGTCTACCTTCATGGTCACCGCCACTCAACTATACCTACTGGGTTTTTCGATGTAAAGCTTGCAGAAATCGGAGGATTCTCGCCGCGGCGCCCGTGCACGGCGACGACACCTCGGTTAGGGAAGCGTGGCAAGCACCCGCGCGATCCGCTCGGACTCGCTGTTCTTTAAAAGCGGATACAGAGGAAAGCGTGCGCAGCGCATGAGATACCCCCGTGCATTCGGCACGCGCTCTTCCATCCCGGCGCGGAAGGCGGCCAGGCTGCCGGAGAATGCCGGTACAACCTCCACGTCGTGTTTTCTCGCGTAGGCGATGACCTCGTTCATGCCCGTCTCGAGGACCACGGGAAAGGAGAAGAACACGTTCTCCCCGTCACCCGGCTGCGCCGGCATGCGGTGCCGCCCGCCTGAGAGCGAGCGGATGAAGCGGGGGGCAAGCTCACGACGCTTTTCGAGAAAGCGCTCAATCTCCTTTATCTGGGTGAGCCCGAGGGCGCTGTTTACGTCGGGAAGAAGCACCTCCGGGGGCAACTCCTCGCCCCGGATTTTGAGCCAGGAGGATTCCCTGCGCCCCGCACCAATTACGACGGCACCGCCGCCCGCAGTGACGATATGTTCCGGCTCGAGACCGATGATGGTGTATCGAGCGAAGGTGCCGGCGAGGCGGTCGCCGGTGTGGGCCCCGAGCCCCTGGGATATGTCCTCTATGATGGGAACGCCGAGAGCCGAGAGCCCCTCGAGGTCGGGACAGAAGCCGAGAGAGGTATCGACGATGAGGGCATCGGCACCGGTGGTGCCATGGTTCGCGGCGGCGTCTTGCCTCACGTCCGCGGCGCCGGTTGCCTCACTCGCGAGCGCCTCCTGCACCGTCTGCGGGGTGATAACCGGTGTAGTCTCCGAGACGTCCGCGGGAATGAACTCGATACCGAGAGCTTCGAAGGCATCGGCGTAGAGTGCGGGCAGAAGGGCCGAGCCGACCACGCGGCTTCCCGCACCGAGCCCGAGTCCCTCGAGGGCAAGCTCTACGGCCCTTGGGTACTCGCGTAGCGCGAGCCCTCCCTTGCGCTTGAGGTACTCGCCAATCGCGTCAACGAGCTGCTTGGAGATCCGGTCGGGACCGATGGTATCCGACACCATGCAACTGAGCACGGAGTCCATGTCCTTGCGCTTTATGGAGGGACGGGAGATAGGTATGCCCATGCGTCGTCAGCGTCCGATCTGTCCGAGCTGCTCGAGCTCCCGCATATTGAAGAGTCGCCGCGCGTCGAGGATAATCAAATAATTGTCTTCGTTGTTTACCACGCCCTGAATATACTCCGCACCAATGCCGGAGATCATCTGCGGCGGCGGTTGGATATCGTCAGTGTTCACCCTGACCACGCGAGAGACCTTGTCGATTATGACCGCGAGGTGCATGTCGTCAATGGCGAGGATGACCATCCCGGAGAGCAGCTTGTCTTCTTCGGAAAGCTCCATTTGCTTGAGCCTGAAGCGCCGGTGCAGATTGATGACGGGTATGATCTCTCCCCGGAGATTGAAGATTCCCTCCACGTACTCCGGCGCATAAGGAATGGGGCGAATCTGCTGAACCTGCACGATACCTTCAACCTGCATGATGTCTATGCCGTAGTTCTCGCCGCCAAGCTCGAAGGTGACAAGCTGCAAGTTATCCGCCATGTTTGCTCCTCACCCCGGCAGAATAACCGAGGGCGGGTCCTTTTGCAAGCTGCGCCTTCGGGGGCGGCGCGTGCGGCGGCACGCCGGTGCCCGATCGACAACCGCGTGCTGCCCCGCTATCCTGTGACGGTAGGGGGCACCTACGGTGGAAACACTCGATATCTCCAGGCGAAACGAAACCGCGTTCAACTATCCGTGCACGCACCGAGTCGATCTCGAGGGCATGAACATCCTCATTTTCGGCGGCGCCGGAAACCTCGGAGAGGCGTTTGCCTACGCGGCAACCTCATGCGGCGCACGCGTCGCACTTGCGGACGTCGCGCCGCGGGACCGGGCCGGTCGCGACTCCTTCATCGCGCGTTTCGAACAGATCGTGGCGAATCTCACCGACCTCGCAGGCGGCACGCCTCCGCCCGTCTTTCTCGGCTCCATCACCGAATACGCGGAAGCCGAGCGGGTCGTGCAGGCCGCCGAGCAAGCACTCGGCTCGATCGATGTGGGCATCGACTGCGCCGGCGTCCACCACCGCCCCTTCGACCTGCTCGCCGACGACCCCGGGGATCTCGCCTCCGATTTCCGCCGGGTCAACGAAATAAACCTGACCGGCGCCTTCATCGTGACGACCGCCCTCGCCCGTGCCATGGCACCGCGGCGCAGCGGCCACATCATCCACCTCTGCAGTAACGGCAGTCGCGCCTCTCTCTACGGAAGCTACGCCTACAACGCCGGCAAGCACGGCCTCGAGGGCCTGGTAAAGACAGCCGCCGCTCAGCTTGCGCCCTTCGGCGTCCGCGTAAACGGCATAGCCCCCGGTACCGTCGAGACGAATCTCAACCGCGACCTGCTGCGCGAGCCCGACGGCACGCTCAAGCCGCGGGCGAAGAGCATCCTCGCCCACACCCCCTCGAAGCGCTTCATCTCACGCGAGGGTGTGGCGGCCTCGCTCGTTTCCATGTGTGTTCCGCAACGCCACCTCACGGGCAACGTCATTTTCGCCGACGACGGCTATAACATCGAGGGTCATTCGTGGCCGGAAGGAAATGCTGCCCTCTTCGAGGACCGCATTGATGAGCTCTACGAGGAACTGTCGGTCGAATACCCCGAAGCGCCGCCGCACTACTGACTGAGGTATCAAGCAGCGTGTTGGTACGCCTCGGCCAAATCGGCCACCGCGTAGGCCGGCACCACCACACTCGTCCCCCGCTGCCCGCGACGCCAGCGCACCGGCGGGGTCGGGAGCTCACAC
>JAAAOR010000015.1 GCA_009908735.1 Spirochaetota bacterium
TCGAGATACGCCTCGGCGGAATGTTCGATGCGCGCCTTCAGCAGGCCCGGGTGCACCGAGCGGGCGGCCACGTAGCGGGCACCGCGCCGGTAAGCGGCCGCGGCAATCTCCTGCATGAGATCCCAGTGGACGGGCTCTCCGCGGATCTGCAGATTCCGGTCCCGATCGATATTGACCATGGAAACAATGAGCTCGGCATAGGCGCCGATGTCGTCGTTGTACATGCGCGGGAAGATACCAGCGCCGCGGGTTGCCCGGCAACGTCTTCTCGCGGGTGCAGTGCGACTCTCGCGCGGCTTTGCCGTACCGGCGGGTGTTGTTACATTACAGAGGTGGCGAGTCAAGAATTACGGCTGACCTGGCACAGCGCCATAGAGGATATCCCCGCGGACTCCTGGAACGGGCTGACCTCGCAGCTCAGAACACCGCTTCTGGAGTGGGAGTGGCTCAATCAGCTCGAGCAATCGGGTTCCATGTCCCCGGACACCGGATGGATTCCCACGCACATGGGGGTGTGGGACGGGGATCGGCTGGTCGCGGCCGCCCCGCTTTACGTGCGTACCCACAGTATGGGAGACTTTGTCTTCGACTTTGCCTGGGCGGACGTGGCGCAGCAGATGGGGATACCCTACTACCCGAAGCTCGTGGGCATGAGCCCCGCAACGCCCGCAAGCGCCTATCGCTTCCTCATAGCCGAGGATATGCCGCGGCAGGGGGTTACTCACGCGATGGTGGAACAGATGCGAGAGTTCGCCCGGCAAAACGAGATCCACGGCATAGCCTTCAACTTCGCCGACCCGGACTGGGTGCCGGAGATGAAGGCTGAGGGCTTCACGACATGGCTCCACCAGGGGTACGAGTGGCGCAACCCGGGATACCAGTCCTTCGACGATTACCTCGCCGATTTCAACAAGAACCAGCGCAAGAACATCCGCAAAGAGCGAAAGGCGATGGCCGACAACGACATCGAGCTGGAAACCGTAGCCGGGACGGATGCGCCCGACCGCTACTTCGAGCTCATGTACGACTTTTACGAGGAGCACAACGCGCAGTTCGGGCCCTGGGCGGCAAAGTTCCTGAACCGCGCCTTCTTCGAGGGGCTCGCCGATTGCTGTCGCCACCTCGTGCTCTTCGTGGTGGCCCGTGAGCGAGGCGCTGCGGATCCCATCGCCATGTCCTTCCTGCTGAAAAAGAGCGACGTGCTGGTGGGCCGGTACTGGGGCAGTTTCCGCTTCGTGGACAAGCTCCACTTCAATGCCTGCTACTATGAGCCCATCCGCTGGGCCATCGAGCACGGCGTGCGTGACTTCGATCCGGGCATGGGGTCACCCCACAAGGTTAAGCGCGGTTTTCAGGCGGTGCCCACCTACAGCCTGCACTATTTCACCGACGAGCGCATGCGGTTGATCATGGAGGGCAACATAGACCGGATAAACTCGTACGAGCGCAGAAATATCACCGAGCTCAACGCGCGTCTGCCATTCGCGAACAGAGACGACGTGGCGATCACGCCGGGAGAAGAAAAGCGGTAAACCGGGCGCTTTACCCGCGCTCAGATGCCACACCAATGCTGTCGCCGCAGGTTTCAACGGCCAAGTTTCACCCGTCCGGGCTGTCGGACTCTGCGAGGTGATCGAGCACGAACTGTATGCCGTTGACCGGTATTTTCAACCACGCCGGGCGATTGTTTATCTCGTATCCGATCTCGTAAACGGCCTTCTCGAGGACGAAGACTTCTAGAATGACGCGAAGCTCTTCCGGATCCTCAGGCACGAAGTCCACGCCGTCTACGGTCTCGAGGTAACCGTCCAAAAACACGCCGGTGACGTAGGTGAACCAGGGATCGATCCATTTGCCGAGCCACTCGGCGTCCTCGGGGCGCACGTTGACGTACTCCAGATATTTGCCGTAGATCGCGTAGTGAAAAGAGCGAATCATACCGGCGACGTCGCGGAATGCCCCGTATTTGAGCCTGCGCTCACCGAGCGATCGAGCCGGCTCACCCTCGAGATCGATGATGACGAAGTCGCGGCCGGTAAACAGGACCTGGCCGAGGTGATAGTCGCCGTGGATGCGAATCTTCTTCGCGTGAATACGCGTCTTCGTGATGCGACCAAAGTGCGCGAGAATCGCATCCTCCTGGTCGAGAAGCCGGTCGATATCGGCGGCAACGCTCTCATCGACATTCTTGCGCACCTTCTTCACGGTGGTCATCACCCGCCGGAACAGGCTCCGCATCGACTGATACATCGAGCGCTGATAGAGCCGGGAGAAGTTCTCCGGCGCGAAGTCCTTCTCGGTGCGCTCGGCAGAGAGCGCAAGATGGAGCTCCCCGGTGCGACGGCCGAGCAGATGCATCAGCTCGAGGAAAAAGCCGTCCGTCATCCCGATGAACTCATCCGGCACATCGCCGAGCTTCACATCAAGGATGTCGGGCAGGCTCGGCGGAGAGGCCCCGCTCTCCTGTTTCATCGAGAGCAGATGCTCGAAGTAGCGCTCGACCACGCTCTCGGTGTACGACCACGCGTCTCCCTCATTCGGAATGAAGGAAACCATGAGCCCGAGGGAGGCGCTTTCGACGTCTCCGCCGGAGTACGAGAGACTTCCCGCGTAGCCCGGAACGTGCTGGTAACGTTGTCGTTCACTCAGGTAGCGAATCAGCTCGACATCAGGATTCACACCGTCTTCGAGCTTGCGATAGAGCTTGAAGAAGAGGGTGTCTTTGTAGAGAAACGAGGTGTTCGACTGCTCGACCTTAAGCACCCGCGAGCTGTAGGGACGCTCGAGCCCCGCCGCCATCGATCGCAGGCCGCGGCCGCGGGTCAGCTGAATCTCGCCGACCTTTCCTTTGATCTTCTTGCGGGTGAGCAGCAGATGCAACAGCTCATCGCGGAAGCCGGCATCATAGCCGGCGTCGTAGATCACGCCTGGGCTGTCGCCGAGCTTCACCCACGCAATAACCGCGCGGGGAGCATCGCCGGCAATCTGCTCGGCCTCGTCGCGGAGGGCGAGGGAGACCGGTAGCACATAAGTCTCGCTTGCCTCGTCTGCAAATGCAATATCGACGACCATGATCCACGCCCGACGCGCTCCCGAATCGACGGGAACCACGTCGGCGATCTTCATCCGTCTCACCTTGCGGCTTTTCTCCCGGTACCAGCGGCTACGCTGCACGTACTCAAGAAGCACCCGCTGTTCGAGCACCCGGGCGAGCTTCGTCGAGAAATCGGTCCAGTCGTTCTGCGAGATTGCGATTTCGCGGCTCTGAGCATCACCGGCTTTCTCAGTTTCGGTTGCCGCCGGATGGAGGATGAACCAGTAGAAGTCGTTGGAGCCGATGTTGACGGTGTAGCCGTCCGAGCGGATGCGGGGAAACTCGTTCTGGCTGAACACTTCCTCCGGGACGTGGTCGACGTAATCAGGGAGCTCGAGGGTCACGACCTCCCGGTGACGGGAGAAGTTTACGATGACGAGGACAGTCTCGTCCTCGTAGCGTCGGAGGAAGGAGAATACGTGCACGTTGTCGGAGTTCACAACCTCGAAATTACCGCGGCTGAATGCCCGGAATCGACGACGCGTGGCAATCACGCGCTTCATCCACCACAGAAAGGACGAGTTGTTTGCCTGCTGGGTCTCGATGTTGAGGGCTTCGTAGTGGTACTCCGGATCGATGATCACCGGCAGATAGAGCCGCTGGGGATTTGCCTTGGAGAACCCGGCGTTCTTGTCCGAGCTCCACTGCATCGGCGTGCGCACCCCGTCGCGGTCTCCGAGGTACACGTTGTCCCCCATGCCGATCTCGTCGCCATAGTAGATGACCGGCGTGCCCGGCAGCGAGAAGAGCAAGACGTTCATGAGCTCCATGAGCCGCCGATTGTTTTCGAGAAGCGGCGCGAGGCGGCGGCGAATGCCGAGGTTGAGCCGCTGAGAGGGATCGCGGGCGTAGGCGCGGTACATGTAGTCGCGCTCCTCGTCGGTGACCATCTCAAGGGTGAGCTCGTCGTGGTTTCGCAGGAAGATACCCCACTGGCAGGCGTCCGGAATGTCGGGGGTCTGTTCGAGGATGTCGGTCACGGGAAAGCGATCCTCGGTCTTCACACTCATGAACAGGCGCGGCATGAGCGGAAAGTGGAAGCACATGTGACACTCGTCGCCCGAGCCAAAGTACTCGACCGCGTCTTCGGGCCACTGGTTTGCCTCCGCAAGAAGCATCTTGTCGGAGAACTTCTCGTCGATGTGCGCCCGCAGCTTTTTGAGAAATGCATGAGTCTCGGGCAAGTTCTCGCAGTTTGTGTTCTCCCGCTCGTAGAGGTAGGGCACCGCGTCGAGACGCACCCCGTCGACACCCATGTTGAACCAGAAATCGGTCACCCGAAATAGCTCCTTTTGCACCGCGGGATTCTCGAAGTTGAGGTCCGGCTGATGCGAGTAGAAACGGTGCCAGTAGTAGGCCTTGGCGACAGAGTCCCAGGTCCAGTTGGAGCTCTCGAAATC
>JAAAOR010000149.1 GCA_009908735.1 Spirochaetota bacterium
CCCGACGGTCGCTCGAGGCCTGGGGACGAGAGGTTGGTGCTACCGTGGAAACCGCCGATGGTCCCGACGCCGTCGACGGAGAGCGTGAAACCCAGCCGGACCTGGTCCTCGTTCTCGGCGAAGCCGACGCCGATGCCGAGCTACGGGTGGCGCGCGGCATCGGTCGTCCTGACGAGAATGTGGCGCGTCTTTCGCACCCGGTCATGCCCTCTAGCTTCCTTCGGCTTCTGGCGGAGGCGGGCTTGAACGGCGCCGGCGCGCAAAGCGCGGGGCAGCAAGACCGTGGGTCGCAGGACGACGCCCCGCAAGACGCGGCAGCCGAGGATAGCATGACGGCCGACACGGCAGCGTCGCGGCTTCTGCACCGCTTTCCTCCCTCGGAACTCGATACCGAGCATCTCCAGGGGCTGGCCGCCGCGGTGGGCGAGACTCGAGCCACCAGCAAAGAAGGCAGCGCCCTGGTCGATGAGATGCTGTTCCGGGTTTCTCTGGCTGCTCGACGTGGTGATCTGGAGACCACTCGTGAGCGCCTATCGGAGCTTGGACAAATGCGCTTAAATCAATACAATGATGAGAGGTAACAGATGCGATTTTTGATCGTTGAGGATGATTTCGGTAGCAGACGCCTTTTACAGTCTATTCTGCGCTCGTATGGCCGCTGCGACGTTGTGGTGGACGGTGACGAGGGAATCGAGGCGTTTCGACTTGCATGGGAGGAGAACGATCCTTACGATGCAGTCCTGCTCGACATCATGATGCCACGGACGGACGGGCAGGAAGCTCTAAAACGCATCCGCGAGATCGAAGAACGGATTGGAGTAAAGGAGAAGGATCAGGTCAAGGTGGTCATGACCACCGCACTGGAGGACCCCAAGAACGTTGTAGAAGCCTATTATCGCGGGGCGGCCACCTCCTATCGGGTCAAGCCCATCAAGCGAGAGGCCCTTATCGACGAGCTGGAACGCATCGGCGTACCGCTGGCGTCGGCCGGAGGGTAGCCGGTTTCCACTGAGCGACGCGTTCCCCCTCCTGCGTGCAGCGCGATCCCAATGAAGCGAGCGCATGGAGAACAACCGGATACTCGTCGTCGAGGACGAGCACATCGTAGCCCTCGACATTAAGATGCACCTCGAAAACTATGGATACTCCGTGCCGGCGATGTACGCCACCGGTGAGGAGGTGCTCGTAGACTTCGAGCTTATCGACCCGCTTCTGGTAATCATGGATATCAAGCTGCAGGGGCGCCTGGATGGGCTCGACACCGCCCGTGAAATAAAGCGGCGGTACCGGGTGCCGGTTGTACTGTTGACCGCGCATGCCGATGAGGCAACCGTCGAACGTGCGAAAGAATCACAACCATTCGGCTATATCATCAAGCCCTTCGAAGAGCGTGAGCTTCGCACCGCCATTGTCGTGGCCCTGTCCCGACACGAGATGGAGCAGGAGATTCGGCGGCGGGAACAGCTCTTCTCAACGACGCTGAACAGCATTGGTGACGGGGTCGTGGTTACCGATACCGAAAACATCGTGCAGTTCATGAATCCGGTTGCCGCCCGCATGGTGGAGATGAAGCCGCAGGATTGTGTGGGCCGCCCCATGGAGGACATCCTCAGCATCGAGTATGGCGATGATCAGGCGGAGGACGACGGCGGGGTCGCCTATCTCGTCTCCGGAACCGGGACGCGTACCGCCGTTGATGCAAACTCCTCCCCGCTTCAGGACGAGAGTGACCGGGCCCGTGGTACCGTATGGGTGTACCGCGACATCTCCGAGCGACTGGCATCCGAGCAGGCGCTGCGCGAGAGCCGAGATCAGCTGCGTCACGCTCAAAAGATGGAAGCCGTGGGTAGGCTCTCCGGGGGGATCGCCCACGACTTTAACAACCTGCTGACAGTGATACTCGGCTATACGCGTATCCTCTCCGAAGAGCTGCAGAACGAGGGGGTTCCGGATCCGGATACCCTGACGAACGACGTTGAAGGTATCCAGAAGGCGGCGCGCCGGTCTGTTTCATTGACGCGACAATTACTTGCCTTCAGTCGGCGCCAGGTACTCAAGCCGAGACGGGTCAACCTCAACGATGCGGTTCGCGACCTCGAAAAGATGCTGCGCCGTCTCATCACCGAGCAGGTGCGACTGCATCTGAATCTCAAGGCTGATCCCGGTGACGTCTACGTGGACCCGGGCCAGATGGAACAGGTGCTCATGAACCTCGTGGTGAACGCACGCGACGCAATGGACGGCGCCGGCCGCGTCCAGATTCGTACCTTCAACCTCGAGCTCACAGAGCCCGTAACGAGCGTTGCCGGGCGTGCAGAGGCCGGTCACTGGATCTGTCTCGAGGTGGAAGACTCCGGTTGCGGGATGGAGGAGCAGACCAGAGAAAGAATATTCGATCCCTTTTTCACGACCAAGGAGGTCGGCGTGGGAACGGGATTGGGGCTATCAACGGTCTACGGTATCGTACGGCAAACCAATGGGCACATAGACCTCGACTCTGCGCCGGGGCAGGGTACGACCTTTCGGATTCTTCTGCCCCCTTACGAGGGAGCGGGTGAAGCAAAGCATGCGGAGACCGGGCCGATCGAAAACCACAGCGGAAGTGAGCGCGTGCTGCTGGTGGAGGATGACGACGCAATCCGCTCGATGCTTGCGAGAATACTGCGTGAGCACGGATACACCGTGATGGAGACCCAGAGCGGCGGGGAAGCCCTGCTGATTGCCGAGGAGGAGAACACGAGGTTCGACCTGCTCGTGACCGACCAGGTCATGCCCCACATTACGGGTCTGAGGCTGTCCGAGCGTATTCGAGAGTTCCGACCCGAGGTCGGCCTACTCCTTATATCCGGCTATCCGGAGGAGTTCCCCGAGAGGAACAAGCTTCCCGAGGGAGCCGTCTTTCTACCAAAGCCGTTTGAGCCGGAAGACCTGCTTCGAAGCGTTAGACAGGTGTTCGAGGGTTAACCGGCTCCGGCTTACAATACCGAGGAACACATGGAACGAAGCTTCGTCAGAAATTTCTGCATAATTGCGCATATAGACCATGGTAAGTCGACACTTGCCGACAGGCTCATACAGCGTGCCCGGATTGTCGACGACCGGGACTTCCAGGACCAGTTGCTCGACTCGATGGATATCGAGCGGGAGCGTGGCATTTCAATAAAGTCGCATGCGGTGACGATTCCCCACCAGGCAACCGACGGCAGCACCTATGAGCTGAACCTCGTCGACACCCCGGGACACGTGGACTTTGCCTACGAGGTTTCCCGTGCAATCGCCTCCTCCGAGGGTGCGCTTCTCCTCATCGACGCGACGCAGGGCGTTGAGGCGCAGACCCTGTCAAACATGTATATGGCCCTCGAGCATAACCTGGAGATCATCCCGGTGATCAACAAGATCGATCTACCGGGAGCGATGGTCGAGGAGACGAAGCACCAGATCGAGCACGATCTTGGACTCGATCCCGGCGCTGCCATCGAGATCTCGGCGAAGACGGGTTACGGAATCGACGAGCTTCTCGAGGCCATCGCCATTTTGATCCCGCCGCCGAGCGGCAATCCGGAGGCGCCGCTGCGGGCACGGGTGTTCGACTCGAACTATGATCCCTACCGGGGGGTTGTTGTGCACCTGCGAATTGTCGACGGCACCCTTTCGGAAGGTGACCGTATACGCATCTGGTCGAATGACGCGGAGTACGGAGTAGAGGACGTTGGCCGCTTCCGCATCGGTTTGCACCGGGTTGGATCGCTGTACGCGGGCGACGTCGGCTATTTCATCGGGGGCATCAAGACCATTACCGACGTTCGTGTCGGCGACACCATAACCCATGCCAACCGCCCCTGTGCGGAGTCTCTCGGAGGCTTTCGCGAGGCAAAGCCGGTGGTGTTCTCGTCGATATATCCGTCGGACTCGGATGAGTACGATGAGCTTGCCCGTGCCATGGAGAAGCTCAAGCTCAACGACGCTTCCTTTATTTTCGAGAAGGATTCCTCGGCGGCACTGGGCTTCGGCTTTCGTTGCGGGTTCCTCGGGCTCCTCCACCTGGAGGTTATCCAGGAGCGGCTGGAACGGGAATTCGATCTTGGCATCATCCTCACTGCGCCGAGCGTGCGCTATCACCTAACGCTCCGGGACGGACGATCGATGGAGCTCGAGAATCCGCAGGACTTTCCGGCGCCTGGAGACATCGAACAGGCCGAAGAGCCATACATTCGCGCTTCCATCATAACCCCCGACGACTACCTCGGCACCGTGATGACGCTGTGCACCGATAAACGTGGCATACAGGAAGATCTGCGCTATCTCGACGAGAAGCGTGTGGACGTGATCTACTCCATGCCCCTTGCCGAGGTGCTGTTTGACTTCTATGACAAGTTAAAGTCGGTAAGCCGGGGCTACGCCTCTCTCGACTACGAAATTACGGACTACCGCCCCACCGATCTCGTAAAACTCGATATTTTGGTGAATGGTCGGCCTGTGGATGCTCTGTCACAGTTAGTCGTTCGCGAGCAGGCAGAGGCACGCGCACGACAGGTCTGCCGCAAACTCAAAGAGGAGATCCCGCGGCATCAGTTCAAAGTGCCGATACAGGGCGCGGTCGGGGGAAACGTTGTTGCTCGTGAGACGGTTCCGGCGCTGCGAAAAGACGTGACCGCCAAGTGTTACGGGGGGGATATCTCGCGCAAACGCAAGCTCCTCGAGAAGCAGAAGGCGGGTAAGAAGCGCATGCAAATCGGCGGCAATGTCGAGCTCCCCCAAACCGCCTTCCTCTCGGTGCTGAAATCCGAAGAAGACTAAGAACGCGAGTACGCAGAGCTATCAAGTCGCTCTCTCATTAATTGCACGCGCCGGAGGCGGTCCTCGTAGTCCAGGGCGGAGAGGAGCACACGCCCGAGAAAGCTTCGCGTTGGTGCAGGCGTATCGGGAAAGTCCAGGTATACGTAGTCGAGCTCCGCGAGTATCGGGCGCACTGCCGCGTAGTCGTCGACAGTAACGTCCGCCTCCGTTCCGGTGCGCCGTATGACATTACGCAGGGTCGACACCAGCTCCGAAAGGCGGGCCTGCTCAAAGGCAAGGCCCGCCTCCACCGCGTTTGCCGTCCCCTCGCGGTCGGCGCCTTTCGGGGCCTCGCCGGCGTCGGCTGCGGTCCGCCCGGGCGGGATGGGCCTGGTCGCCGCAGGCGCACCGTTGGGTAGTCCGCGCTCCGGCGAGAGATCGTGGACCGCGCCCTCCGGCAAACTGGAGATGATAGATCGCAGCTGCTCCGCGTACGACAAAAGTACCGTATCGGAGCGCACGAGACCGCCGTCCTTTCCCTCGAGTGAAAGCAGAGGACGGGCAAGTGCAATCCCGAAAAAGGGGCTCGGATTGAGACGGGTCCGCCGGGCGAGGGACAGGGTTTGCATGGGGCTTCCGCGGACGTGGGTGCGCTCGAGATCGTAGGAGAAATCCAGGCCCGTAAAGTACACCGGACCCGTGGTCAGTCGGGCCGCCAGATGAACGGCGAGAACGCCGACGCTTCCGAGGGGAGGCACCTCGGCGGGCAGGAGACCGGAGTCCGAGAGCCGTCCTAGGAGGGCGGTAGGAGCGAAGCGCGAGCTCACGAAGGTCAACCCCGAGGTGGCGGCCTGATGAAGGACAGCGGGATAGGCCGTGATGTCGCAGATGAGATGAGATCTCCTTTGTGCGGCACCTTCTGTCGCGTCCTCGGCCGCGCGGACTGTCGCCGGCGTGAGAAAATCTCCGGCATTTGCCTGCTGGGCCTCGACTGCGAGAATATAATCCGGCGTAATACGCCGGGCGAGGAGCGCTGCGACGGCGGTGTCGACGGCAAGTATGCGCAGGCGCCCGCGTTCGGCGCTGTCGTCGTGCGGAAGCGTGGCGGCGTGGTCATCAAGCGATGGACCGCCGCCGGCGACAACGATCGGCAGGTCGCTTTGTAGGACCTCGAGCGGCGTGCTCTCGGGAATGAAAGGGAGGTTACGGAAGAGATTCCGGACCCACATACGCCCCATCCGCATCCGCGTCATCGCGTTCTGCCAGAAAATACGAATCTCGTCATCCAGCCTGGCCGTCAGGGAGCGGTAGTCGCCCGCGTGCAGCCCGAAGCCCCCGGAAAGGCTCACCATCCGCGTGCGGCGTGGACGACGACGGAGAGCACGCTCGAGAGTGCTTTCGAGATATGCGGCGGAGGGCGCTCGTGCCCACAGCAGCCGGTCGTCCGTGGGTGTGGTTTCCAGGGGAAGCTCGGCCAACATGGGATCGAGCTCCACCGCGAGAACCACCGCGTCCGGCGGGCAGATATTGAGTAACTCGTTTAGGCCGTAACCGAGAAGAGGGGATGCGACGATGACCAGTGTCTGTGGCTGGATTTCTGCTGCGGTTGCCCGGCGGATGGCGCCGCCGCGCGGGTCATGCGCGGCGTAGAGGCGCCGGCCACGGTAGTGGACCTGATATCCGTTCGAAGCCGCCTCGAGGCGCGGCTTCTCCTCGCTCATGAGCTACCGCGGACGACACGTGCAAAGGCGTTGGCGAAGTTATCCTCATAGTACTGGGGGTCGAGCAGGGTTCGTTGAAGCTCCTCCGACTGGTACTGCTGCACGAGAAAGGGGTAGTAGCTGTCGAGAAACGTAACCGAGTCGTCGCTCGCCTCACGCTCGTCCTCGAGCTGCAAAACCACAAGGGCGTTCCGGAGGGACACCGGCTCGGAGACCTCTTCCTGGTCGAGGCTGAACGCAGTGACAAAGAAGCTCTCGCGGAAGGCGGCGCGGGAAAGCACGTCGGAGTCCTGGGAGTTGACCCTGCCGAAGACAGGAATATTGCCATAGTTGATCGGAAAATACCCCGTCTGGTTCACGGACAACCCTCGGGAGCTTGCTGCCTCGGCAAAGCCCGATTCGGTCGCCGTTTCGCGGAAGCTTGCCGCCTGTTCTGCCATGTAATCCTCGACACGGCCGCGCTCGAAGGTGGTGAGATAGGAGCGTACGTCGGCAATCGAATCCTCGTTGGCGAGATCGATAGGCTGGGCGGGCTGGTTCACCCGGTAGATGACCCACCCGTTTCGCGTTGCGATCACGGGGCTCAATTCCCCCTCGGGGAGATCGAATACCTGCTCGAGTTGCTCCCTGTCCTCGACATTCGGCTCGAGCTCGTAGAAGTATCTTCGGCCCATGTCTCCGCCGGTGTCGGCGAACTGATCGGCTGAGTTAGCTCGGGCCATTTCCTCGAAGGTGCTCTCGCGGTTTGCGATCTGCTCGCGAATACGCTCCGCCTCGGCTTCGTCACCGGTGATCGTGATGGTGGAAAGATCGATGCGACGGAAGAGCTCCGGGTTCCCCTCTGCGAAGCTCAGAACCTCCTCGCGGGGATAGTCAGTGTAGTCGAATGCGACGTAGCGAAACCGGCGCTCCGGGCTGGCCATCGCCTGGACGAACTCGATTTCGGAGGGGCTTGTTTTCATCGCCTGCAGTTTGTCCGCGACGTAGCGCTGCTCAATCGCCTGCTCGCGCAGGTAGCTGCGAAGGTTAAAACGCTCCTGGCTCGCGGTTTGCCGGTAAGCCTCGGCGCTGAAGCTGCCGTTTTCCTGGAATCGTGGATGCTGCGCAATTTCTCGATCCACGCGCGATTCGGAAACCACGAGACCGCTTTGCTCAGCCTGCTGCATGACGGCGGTGTGAAAGAGCGTCTGGTTGAACGCCTGGCGCCAAATTTGGCGCAGTTGTGCTTGCAGGTTGGTATCCTGGCCCTGATCGCGAACACGTGCAGCAGTCTGTTGGTACGTGCGAGCGAAGTAGTTACCGGGAGAATACACGATTTCTTCCCCACGGTAACTGCCGAATACGAGTCGTCGAGAGCCACCCGCTGTCTGCGTGATGAGCGGCGCGCCGATGAAGGTCACCACGATGATCACGAGGATGATAACGCTAAACAGGTACAGTAAGGGGCGGCGCGTCGAGATTTTGGTTCGGGGCTCTGAATCCCCACCGCGCTTTTTGTTGTCGTCGGATGCCATGCAACTGACCGTAGCACTACCGGATGAGCGTGTCAATTGAACGCGTTCCCACTTGACAGCCTTGAGCGAACCTCCTATATTTGGGCCTCGAATCCTAATACGGGGGCGTGGCGAAGTTGGTTATCGCGCCGGCCTGTCAAGCCGGAGGTCGCGGGTTCAATCCCCGTCGCTCCCGTAGATTCCGCTACGGCGGATTTCTTCGGGCTGTAGCGCAGTGGCTAGCGCGCGCGGTTCGGGACCGTGAGGTCGGCGGTTCAAGTCCGCCCAGCCCGAAAGATAGCTTTACCGCGCAGAGACAGACTGCGCAGCGACAGTGTATCGCGCAGAGGTATAAACCCGCCGCACCGGCGGGTTTCGTTTTCTCGGGGCCGCGTTCTCTCCCTCGTTCGCGGCTCGGGGCCGCGGTGTTTCCCGCGGTCGAGAGGTGACCCGTTCAGTTTATGGGGCTCAGCGCCGAAAATCTCTACAGAGTCGCGCGCGTGAAGGAGCATATGAACACTCGGGCCTGGTTTCTCATCTCACTCATCCTTGCCGTTGCGCCTTCCGGGGTCTTTGCCGACCCTGTCACCCATGTCATCCAAAAAGGCGAGACGCTTTACGCCATCTCCCGTAGCTACAACGTGCCCGTGGCGGCGGTTCGGGATGCAAATGACATTCGGGACCCACGGGATCTTGCGGTGGGGGTCGAGCTGCTTATTCCCTCCGTCTATCGCGTCGAGAAAGGGGATACCTATTACGCCATTGCGCGGCGCCACGAGATCTCCGTTGATGAGCTCCTCGATCTCAACGGCAGGAGGAGCTCGTCTGTTCTGCGGGCGGGTGACACCCTCTTTGTGCCGAGTTTGCAGGGCGACACCGACGGCGGCTCGCGGACTGCCGAAACGGGCGGAGACGAGAACAACTCCGAAAGCGAATTTCCGCAAGTTGCCGAGAGCGTGGGACCCGTCGACGGAAGCGGATACTGGCCGCATCCGGGCCGACGCGTTCGTCTGGACGGCAAGCTCCCGGGAGTGTCGATCCAGGGCTCCATCGGCGACGATGTTGTTTCGGTTTCTTCGGGCCGCGTTATCTATGCAGGACCTTATACGACATTCGGGCGGGTTGTCATCGTACAAAGCGCCGCGGGCTACATCTACGTCTACGGTGGAAACCGCAGCCTCTCGGTAGCGGTGGGTGATCTCGTTCAGCCGGGCACGACCCTCGGAGAGCTGGGCGAAGCGCCGGATGGAAGCCGCTCTCGCCTGTACTTCAGCGTCTGGAAGAACGATAGCTTTGTTGATCCGTCACGCGCCCCGAGAAGCTAATATGTGCAGTGTGTTAGTAGAGTGCGTATCGATATGAATTAGCTTGACCATTTTCGGTCAGGAATCTACGATCAGGTCGCATTACCCATCGCCGGGGGAGGGACCGCAGGATGAACGAGACGCGCTCGGTGAAGCGTACGCACCTACACTCTCGGAAGAATCTCCACTCCAGCGAAGTCGATCCTCTCGCCTATTACCTGCGACAAATCTCCTGTTTTCATCTCCTCAGCCTCGAAGAAGAGCGCCACATTGGGCGCGAGCTTCAATCGGCACGTTCGGAGTTGGCTCGCCTGGAGGCGCTGCCGGAGATCGAGAAGACCTCCGTGGAGACTGTATCGCGTAGGCAGTCACTTCATGCCACGCTGCGGATGCATAAGAACCGCATGATAAACGCCAACCTTCGTCTCGTAGTCTCCGTAGCGAAGAAGTACCAGCACCGGGGCCTTAACCTTCTCGACCTTATCGACGAGGGAAATATCGGCCTCATTGAGGCGGTAGAGCGCTTCGATCACACAAAGGGTTGCAGATTCTCGACGTACGCCACGTGGTGGATTCGCCAGTCGATCGTGAAGTCTCTTGCCGACAAAGGCCGCACCATCCGGATCCCGGTACACATGCTGAACACAATCAAGAAGTACTATTTCGTCGCGAAACAACTAACACAGGAGCTCGGGCGGGAGCCGGTGGGGCATGAGCTCTGCGATTACATGAACCTCTCCGCCGGAAAGGTCACGCAGATCGTGCAGCTATCGCAGGAGACCACCTCGCTCGATGTCACCGTCGACGAGGATAATTACACTCGCCTCGCGGACTTGATCGAGGATGAGAACTCGTCGGAACCATTTGACGAGGTCTACCACATCACCCTGCGGGACACCATCAGTAAGGTTCTCCGCCAACTCAGCAATCGGGAGATGCGCATCATCGAGCTGCGGTTCGGCCTCTCAGGGGAGGGACCTCTAACGCTCGAGGAGACCGGTAAGGTTCTCGGCATCACCCGCGAACGCGTGCGCCAGATCCAAGAGAAGGCCATCAACAAGCTGCGAAACTCTGAGATCATACAGGAGTTGCGCTTCTAGCGATGGCGGGATTCGATCGCATCACAACGCGCGCCGGAGACGGCGGCACAAGCTCGCTTCCGGGCCTCTCGGAACTGGCGAAGGATGATGCTCTGTTTGCCGTCCTCGGAGACCTCGACGAGCTTTCCTCGGCCTTGGGGCTCGCGCGCAGCACGGCGGCAGCCGGAGCGCTTCCG
Organism: Spirochaetota bacterium; assembly: GCA_009908735.1. Next base: position 10,571 of record JAAAOR010000149.1, read on the forward strand.
GGAGGGGCCCGGTCGCAGGACGTTCGCCGACGGATCGAGTGGATGCAGTCCCTGGTGATCCGTGTCTCACAGACCGTGGCGGGGTGCCGAGTAGCGGGCGGCCCCGAGCTTCCCGACGCCACGGTCTCTGAGATCGAGCAGGCTCAGGGCGAGCTCATGCAACAGGTTCGCCTTCCCCACGATTTCGTCGTGCCCGGCGGGACGCGTCTCTCGGCTGAGGTTCATCTGGCGCGCACCATCTGCCGACGAGCGGAACGTAGTTGCGTAAGCGCGCGGCAGGAGTATGCGGACGCGGGGCTGGAAGCCGTTCTCCCCGTCCTCAACCGTCTGTCGGACTATGCGTTCGTGCTTGCGCTCGCCGCGGAGCCGGATCCCGGCGCGGGCAGCACCGAGACTGCATGACTCAGCATCTTCTCGCCGTCGAATAGGAATTTTCCTATTACGTACGCGCCACCGAGAACGTGAGGAAGCCACAGGCGGTCGTCCTCCCACATTTCGGTGTAAGGGATCTCATCGAGCCGGCACCAGAACGGATCCGCTTCGTCGGTTTCAATGAGGTGGCCGCTGTAGCTGTCCCCGAGAAACACTTCGCCGTAGAGGGAGTAGCCGTCGGCAAAAACGAAGGAGAGGTTGGCCACCTGGCGTAGATCGTGCGGGGTGATGCCCACCTCTTCCTGTGTCTCACGCACCGCGGCCTCGAGGTAGGTTTCGCCCGGCTCGAGGCGTCCGCCGGGTCCGTTGATCTTGCCGGAGCCGAGTCCCCGCTTCTTTCGGATAAGCAGAATGTAGGGCTCCTGCCGCACAAATGCTATGACGGCGCGGTCGGTTGGTTGCCAGTGTATCCAATCAAATGTTTCAACGGTTTGTAAATTCACCAATGTTACCTTTCGAGTTGAAAGGAGGATATGAAAAATGCTACCCTTTCGTCAATTTCACGTGTTCATGAGCCCACCACCGCAAGAGAGGTAACGAGAACATGTTAGGTTTTGTAGTAATCGCAGTAATGGCTGCACTCGCGTTTGCCGGCATCAACTACGTTGGGGTGAAGCGTCTCGACACCGGTACGGCGGTCATGCAGGAGATCGCCGGCGCCATCCAGGAAGGTGCCGACGCCTTCATCAAGCACGAGTACAAGCTAATCTTTTCAATTGCCGTTTTCATCGCCGTTGGTCTCGGACTGCTGGTCGCGTGGTACACGGGGGTCGCCTTCATACTTGGTGCGACCATGAGCGCATCGGCGGGGTGGATCGGCATGAAGATCGCCACGCTTGCGAACGTGCGGGTAGCAAATCGTGCCCGCGATTCGAAGGACCTCGGCAGCACTCTGCGAGTCGCGTTTCGGGGCGGGAGCGTCATGGGGCTGAGCGTCGGCGGCTTCTCGCTGCTGGGGCTTGTTCTGGTGTATTTCGTTTTCGGTGTTCTTCTCGGGCAGACCGATTCCTCTCGTCTGACAGTCGAGGTGAACTGGATCGGGGTGAACTTCATCCCCTTTACCATGTCGGTCTCCGGGTACGCGCTCGGCTGTTCGATCATCGCTATGTTCGACAGGGTCGGTGGTGGTATCTACACAAAGGCGGCCGATATGGGCGCCGACCTGGTCGGAAAAACTGAGGCGCACATCCCGGAGGACGACCCGCGAAATCCGGCGACTATTGCCGACAACGTGGGTGACAACGTGGGGGACGTCGCGGGCCTGGGCGCCGACCTCCTCGAAAGCTATGTCGGGTCGCTTATCTCGGCAGTGGTTCTTGCCGCCTACATGTTCCACCTGAGGCTGGACACCGCCCGCGAGCTTGCTCCGGGACTGGTTCAGAAGATGATCGACTTTCCCATGATGTTCGCCGGTATCGGCATTTTCGGCTCGATCATCGGGATACTGGCACTGCTTGCCCAGAAAAACTCAACCGCCAAACCGCACCGGCAACTCAACACCGCCGTGTTCACCTCCGCCGCGCTGACGCTTCTGGCAACGGGCGTGCTCAGCTACTTCTACTTCCAGGGCGAGAATGTTGCCGAGGTAGACTTTCGTCTCGGGCCCCTCTCGCCGTGGATTGCCGCGGTTATGGGCATTATCACGGGCATCGTGATCGGACAGCTTGCGGAGTACTTCACGAGCTACGACTACAAGCCCACGATGACCATTTCGGAGGCGTCGCGCGAAGGTACGGGACTCACCATCACCCAGGGCATGGCCGTGGCCATGCGCTCGGTCTTTTATCCGATTCTGATGATGGCAGTGGCCGTTATCGCCGCAAGCGCGGTTGCTGGGTTGTACGGTGTGGCCATGGCGGCTATCGGTATGCTGTCCTTCGTGGTCACGACGGTGTCGGTCGACACCTACGGGCCGATCGCGGACAACGCCGGGGGGATCAGCGAGATGTCGGCACTCGACCCCTACGTGCGGGAGATAACGGACGAGCTCGACTCTGTGGGTAACACGACTGCAGCTATCGGCAAGGGTTTTGCGATAGGTTCCGCGGCGCTCGCCGCACTCTCGCTTTTTGCCTCCTACCTCTATTCCCAGGCGGGGCCGATGGACGACATAAACAGCTTTGAGCTGGTGCTCGACATAATCTCACCACTTACGTTGGCCGGTGGCCTCGTGGGAGCCGCGCTCCCATACCTTTTCTCCGGAATACTGATCGAAGCGGTCGCAAAAGCGGCCCGCAAAATGGTGCAGGAGGTTCGCCGCCAATTCAAAGCGGACCCGAAAATCCTCAGCGGCGAAACGCGTCCGGATTACCGCAGGGCTATTGAGATCTCTTCCGCCGGTGCCCTTGCGGAGATGAAAACGCCGGCGCTCCTCGCCGTGCTCGCCCCGCTTGTGGGAGGATTTTTACTTGGAACGGCATTCGTCGGGGGTTTGCTTATCGGAACGACACTTTCGGCGATCATGCTGGCCCTCTTCACGGCAAACTCCGGTGGCGCCTGGGATAACGCGAAGAAGTACATCGAGCAGGGACACCACGGCGGTAAGGGCTCGGAGGCACACGCCGCGAGCGTTGTCGGCGACACAGTTGGAGATCCGCTGAAGGATACCGTCGGACCGTCGCTGGATATCCTTATCAAGATCATGGCGACCATTTCACTGATCACCGTGTCGGTGTTCGGCAAGTACAACTTGCTCGGCATTTTCCAGTAGCATGGCAACCGGGGAGGACCTCGCGGCTGAGGAGCTCATTCTGCTCATCCTTAAGAAACGCAAGCAAAAGGAAGAGCGGGGCGAGCGCCCGGTGCGGGTGGTCCTCTCTATGGATGCCTATCGAAGGATACAACAGTACCATGCGGAGCTCGGAGAGCTCCCCAACGAGAGTATCGACTACATCACCCGCGACACTATCTTCAACCTTCCGGTCTTCATCGACAACAGTCGCGGCTGTGACGTGGAATAGCGAAGCTAGAGCAGGCCGGTGTCCACCAAGTGCTCCGGCACGATCGCGAGTGGACGGCGCCGAAGGGCGAACACCGCGTCGGCGAGGGCCCGGGCCCCCGCGATTCCGGGCGCGGCGCCGGCTGTCGACGCGTCGACGCCGCCACCGCCACCGGTACCGGCACCGACACCGCCACCGGAGTGAAGGGCGTCGCCCGTCTCGGCCGCTGCCGCCGATAGACGCTTTGCGAGCACCCTCTCGATGATCGACGGCTTTACCTGAGGATGAAACAGAAGCGTGAGGCGCCGAATCTGGAGCTGGGAACGCAGCCACTCGAGCGCTTCGGGGAGGCCGCCGAGCTCATCGACGAGCCCGATCGACACTGCGTCGGCGCCGGACCACACCCTACCGCCCGCAACCGTTTCGATCTCCTCCCGTGACATGTTGCGCGCGGAGGATGCCCGGTCGAGAAAGTCCTCGTAGACGTGCTCTATGCGCGTGTCGAGAAGCTCTTGCTCATCGCGGCGCATGCGGCGGAACGGGGTGCCGAGGTCGGCGAAGCGGCCGGTGCGCACGGCGTCGCTGGTTACTCCCTGTCGTTTGAGCGTGGTTTCAACCTCGGGGAGAAGCATGATGACACCGATCGATCCCGTGAGGGTGCCCGGCTCGGCAAAGACCCGGTCCGCCTCGGTGGCCACCCAGTAGCCGCCCGACCCGGCAACGTTCGCCATCGAAACGACGACCGGTTTTTTTCGGTGAAGAGCGATAAGCTCGCGCCGGATGCTTTCTGATGCGAGCGCGCTCCCTCCCGGTGAGCTCACCCGAAGCACCACGCCCTTGACGCGCTTGTTCTCCGCCAGACTCCGGATCTCCCGCGCGAAGCTTCTGTCTCCCACGCAGCGACCGAGCGCCGGGTCCCGCCGGGATTCGCCGTCGCAGATAGCGCCGTCAAGGAAGAGAACGGCGACCTTCTTTCCGAAGCAGCCCATTCGGCCGCGGAGTTTCGTCTCCCGCCGCTTTTCGCCCGAGTCGTCTTCGAGCTCCCGCACAACCTCATGCACGGTGGCCGCCCTCGTCATCCAGCCATGGCCCACCGACTGCTCCGCGGGCAGGACATGTCCGTCGATGAGTACACCCAGGTCTTCGCTCGTCTTGCCGAGCGCTCCGGCGATTGCCTGCAGAAGCCGATTATGGGCGCCTCCATAAAATGCCTCGTACTGCTCGCGATTGGCGGAATCGAGGGAGTCGCGAAGAAAGCCGTCGGCGGCGCTCTTGTACTGCCCCCGGCGCAGGACCGTCACCCGCGCACCAAAGCGGTCCAGAAGTCGCCGGAAGAAGAGAAATCGCCGCGCTACGCCGAGTACCCGCAACTCTCCCGATGGATGGATGATGCGGGTAGAGCAGGCAGACGCCAGGTAAAGGGTAAGAAAATCACAATCTTCACAGCAGAACACGACGTTCTTGCCTGCGTCGGCAAGTCGCACGAGCTCCGCGCGTATGCTCTCGACCGCGGCGAAGCCGCCGGGGGAGAAGTCGGCGCGGTGGTCTACGAGCACCGTTTTGATGCGACGCGAGCGGAGAAGGCGTCGGACCTGCTCGAAGAACCGATCGTAGCGGAATCGGGGTTGGGATCGCCTGGCAACGGAGAGGCCTTCGCCGGTCGGGCTGTCGTGATAGCTGCCGGAAAGCAGGATGCGAGTGTAGGCCATGGGCAATCTCCTCTATTCCATGTTGCAGATGATCTTCATGTAGGATTTGGGATCCTCGGCGGCAAGCTCGAGAGCCTGCGGCATACTGGAGGGCTCAAGCCGCAGGGAGACGAGTGATTCGTAGGCTGGGAGGTGGCGTCTTATGAAACCGGCGGCCTCGCCGTATAGGGTTCGCGTGCGGCGCACACCACTCACATCAATGGAGTTGTCGACCACTCGACCGACAGGCAGGGTAGAATCGGGGTGATGGCCGGTAAGAAGAAGTCGTCCTCCCGGTCGCAGCACCGATGTCGCGGTGAGTACTGCCTCAGGGTCTTCGCTCACCACCACCGCCGCTCCCGCGTAGCGTCGGCGGGTTATCCAGTGTACCTGGTCACCGACGAAATCCCTCAGCGGGTTGCAGGTATCGCGTACGCCCAACTCCCGTGCGAGCTCAAGGCGTGCCTGCACCACATCGACGAGGATCGGGCGTAATCCCTGCTCGGCCGCGGCCAGGCCCGCAACAACACCGAGAAATCCAGCACCAAAAATCACGAGAAAGGCATCTTCCGTCGTGCGGGAGACACCACCGAGCGCGGCCGAGGCTTGCTCGACCAGCCGCAGTGCAAATGCGGTGTCCGGCATGCAGACTGCTGCGTCATCGCCGACATCATGAGGTGCGGTGATCGGCAGAGCGGCCGGGACGGTCATCCATGGGCGCATTCCCCCGTCCCGCTCGCGACCGAGAATCCCCGGAACAAGGCAGAGGTGCTCGTCGCCGGCGGTACAGGCGCTGCAGGAGCCACACGGCACCGTAGGGGGAATGAGCACTCGACGCACGGAGCTAAAGCTGCCGGCACAGGTTTCCACCACGCCGAGCACATCGGCGCCGGGGATGCGGGGGAAGTGCTGATTCGCGTAATCACCGCGAAACATGTGGATGTCCGAGGAGCCGAGGCCGGCGCGCAACACGCGCACAAGGCAATCGCCGTCGGCAAGCTCCGGCATCGAGTAGTCCTCGATATCGGCGATGCGAGGCCGGCGAACGACAACGGCGCCCATGCTTTCAGAAACCGAGTCCGTCGAGATCTAAGTCCTCCGTTGCGTCTCTGAGTCGATCGCGGGCTTCCTCCTCCACGCGCTCTCTTTGCTGTGCAGCAAGCGCCCTCGACCGTTCCTCGAGCTCGGCGCGCTTCTCCTCAATGAGGCGGTCGCGTGCCGCAAGGGTCTCACGGAGACGCGCGGCCTCTGTGCGAATGCCGGCCGCGCGTTCGCGAAGCGGCTCGAGCTCGGCTATCTCCTCTTCGATTCTGCCTTCGAGTTCAGCCCTCGCACGCGCCACATACTCGTCGCGGCGAGCGCGGACGGTAGCCTCCACGCCCTCCCGGATTGCGCGGTCTGCGCTTGTGGAGAGTTGGTCCAGCCGCGCTGAGCCCTCCGAGATCGTAAACTCGGCATCCAAGTCGACCGTGCCCAGCCCCGCTACGACGTCTTGCACCGCCGTCACCACAAGATTCTCTGTTTCCACTCGATCGAGCTCCAGCCCGATAAGCTCAACGGTGGTCCGCGACGTGGCCGCTCCGTCGCTTTCCAGTTGCAGGGTCGTCTGAAACTCATAATTCGACCGAAGTGCCCCGAGACGGGGGATCTCCCCGGTACGAAAGGAAAGGCCGTCGCCGGACACGGTTGTCAAAAGCTCACTGGCTCGGCCGTCGTCTTCGTGGCTCAGCTCGCTCTCGGCTGCGAGAGAAATGCCTGCTCCGGCCCCCGAAAGTGCGAGCCGCGTCGGCTTATCGATGAGCGCAGGATTACTCGAAACGGAAGTGAGCTCCCCGTCCAGGCGCACATCCAATCCGCCCGCCTCCACTCCGAGCGCAGCGCGCTCGAGGAGAAAACCGGGATACACCACGGCCGGGAAGGTGACCACCCGCCCGGGTGCACGCGAGAGCCCTCCGCCGCCATCTGCGGCATCCGTCTCCCGCCGCAGCCGCTGCGCTATTTCGAGCCCTCGCCGAGCGGTACCATAAACCTCACCGAGGAGGCGCAGGAGAAACTCCTCGGCCAGCCCTGAGACGAAGCCGGAAACATCCACCGAGTCCATGGAGAAGCGAGAGCCGATATACTCGAAGTCCCGCGCGAGGCTTTCCTGCACCTGGCTTAGCGTATTGTCGACGGCACGATATTCCTCGCGGGTCGCGTTCGAGATCTCACGGGCTGTAGCACGGACGGCGTCTACCTGCTGCGATGCTCGGCGCACGAGGACGAGCGCGTCGGCGATCTCCTGGGGAGTATCGAGGGCGGCCGGATCGACGTCGCGGACTCGGGCGGCAAGCGTCACCGTTTCTTCGCTCGTGCTCTCCACTGATGCAACTCGCTCCGTCCAGCGATCGGTGAAGGTCTCGTACTGGGCGCGAATCTCTTCGACGAGGGCAGGGCTCTCTAGGTTGGAGAGCTCCTGCTCTACGAGGGCTTCAGGGTCAGCAAGGCGGCTGACATCCTCGAAGGTTCCCTCGGCGGCCTCTCGCGCTCTGTCCACGAAGGACGGGCCATCTTGACCGGCCTCACCGCCGGAACGCTCCCCACCAGGTAAAGCGGCGCTCGTAGATCTGGGTGTGCCTGTGCGAATTGTCGCCAGGGAGGCCTCTCGAATGACGACGTTGCCCTTGAGAAGTTCCACTAAGTTGACCGACGCGGTCAGCGCCTCGAGCTCGAAGAGGTTCCGCATCGGACGTCGCCGGTCGCCGACGCTCACCGTTCCTATCGTAAGCTCGCCTCCAAGCGGTGAAAGATCGAGCTCCTCGACCTCGCTTCGGGCGCCAAACACGGCCTCGAGACCGCTCTCGGCGGCACGCTCGAGGAGTGCGTCGAGAAAAAAGACGTTGAACACGAGAACCCCGACGATGATGATGCCGAGCGCCGCGAGGCGAACCCGTCGCACCGAGCCACGATTTGCCTTTATGTCCTTGGCCAGCTTTGCAAGATGCTTCCGGTCTTCGTCGCTAACCGACTCCGGTATGCGGCGGGTGCCCTCGCCTGTCGTTTCGAACACGGAGTCGAGGAACTGCCGCTCCTTGGGCAAATGTACGCGACCGAGAACCTTCTTCTCGAACTTCTTCTGTGAAAGCTCTTTGCGAAACCGCTTCGGTATGCTGTGTTCCATGACGTTACCCGAATGCCGCGTAGGCCGCGCGGAAACGGCGCAGCGCCTGGGCGAACTTCGACACGAGAGGCACCCGTGTGAACGCTTTTACGATGCGACTCTCGGCGATTTTCGGCTGAACGTGAGTTCTAAAGCCCATGACGCCGATGCGCGAGAGAACAAAGACGGGGATCCAGAGGACGGCCCCGGCGATGAGGCCGCCCATCACGAGAGAGTTGTTGAATTGTGTGAAGGGCAGAAGCGGTATCTCGTAGAGCCGGATCCAAAGCGGGGTCAACGACGGGGCCGTGAGGATACGAAACCCGAGCTCATCGAGGAGGGGATCCGTCGCCGGAACGAGGAGTCGTAGAACGCCGAGTGCCGCGAGCTCGGCGCCGAGATTCAGCCTCAAAAAGAAGGTGAGGATGAACAGGATGGGCCACAAGAGGTTGCCCGGCGGCAGAAGGGCCAGAAGCAGGCCAAAGGCGATTCCTGCCCCGACTTCACCTGGGCGCCGGTTTGCGATGAGCCCTGCGATCAATTTCGCGATCCAGTTAATCACCATGCCTTCTCTTTACGACCTACGGCAGCAGATGTCAACTGCTTGTCCATAGTTGACAGGAGTAATCCGATCCACATATTCTTTCCTTACTATGGCACTATTCGGATCAAAAGGCGAAAAGAAGTCGTTCGAGATTCCAGATATGCACTGCGGCCACTGCGAGATGAGGGTGAAAACGGCCCTGGAGATGGCCGGCGGCGTCGAGGACGTGAAGCCCGACCACAAGAAAGGGACCGTCACCTTTCGGGTGGTTGATGAGTCGGCATTCGACGAGTCGAAAGCACGCGAGGACCTCGAGGCTATCGGCTACCCGGCAAAGTAGCCTCCCGCGCGGCTTCCGGCCGGGTCGGGCCAAACCGACGTGACCCGACCGGACCGGACGGGGGCCCGCAGGCGCAACGCGTCATTCCCCGTTCTGCCGGGCGTCCGCCTCGAGCTTCTCCACCCGCGCGATGTAGCCGGGCATGTCGCACTTTCGCTCCAGACCCGACGCCTTCATGCTTCTTACCTTGCCGAAGACCTGTCGCTCCGGCCAGGGGCGGTCGTGGAGACCGAAGATCCATGCCACGTTAGCATACGATGCCGGGTCTCGCCCGTCGATGAAGTATCGGTTGTTGAGGTAGAGCGTGCGGCGAAACGCCTCCGCCGGCTCTTCGCTCCATTCGAGAATCTTCTTGCCCCAGTACATGCGCATGTAGTTGTGCATGTAGCCCGTTGCCAGCATCTCCCGCATGGCGGCATTCCAGTACGGATCATCCGTTTTCGCGTGCTCGAGCTGCTCGGTGGAGTAGAGGGCGGGCCGTTCGTCTCCTGAGTGTTCGCTGAGCGAGGCACGCGCCCAGTCGGGGAGAGCTTCGTAGCGGTCATATCGGGGCTCGAAGTAGACGTAGTTTTGCGCGAGCTCCCGCCGTACGACGAGCTCCTCAACAAAACCCTCGACGCTGTCACGAATGCCTCCATCGGCCTGCGCTGCTTCTCGCATGCGTATTACGAGCCTGACCGGCGAAATATGGCCGAAATGCAAATACGCACTCATGTATGAGGTGTCGGTCGTTGCCGGCTCGTTGCGGTTTTCCGCGTAGAGGTGGGCCCGGTCGGCCAGAAACCGTTCGAACCGTCGTATTGCCTCCTGCTCTCCTCCGGTCAAAAACCACGGGACGGCGGGAACACTCCGGTCGAGGTTTAGCGAAGAGCACAGAGACACCGGATCGCCGGGGTCGAAGACGTTATGAGCGCCCTCTGCGCTCGCGCCACCAGGCGTGCCCGTATAGTGCGACGGTATCCGGGAGGCAGGCTGCTCGGGCCTCTTGTCGGAGGGGAGTACGAGATAATCCTCCAGGCGACCCATGACTTTCTTTCTGATGGTTCGGGCGGCGTATTCTCGCTTTTGGGATGCGACCTCCACGGGAACAACAATGTCGGTTTCCACTTCGAGAACGCAAGCCGGAGACGTGCGCGCCACCTGCTGTCGCCAGTCCCTGAGATGCCGCAGGTAGGCCCCGTCACAGACCACGCATGCTGCATGCTGAGCCAGCTCCGAAACCACACCGGGCGGCGTACCGTATCTCAGCGTGAAGCCGATATCGCGGCGTCGACAGCCTGCAGCGACATCACGCAGCCCCTCGGCCATGAATCGGTAGTGGCGCAGATTCGCCTCCGGGTAATCATCTGTGAGAACAAATGCCACGAGGACGGGCAATCCGAGCTGATTTGCCGCAGAGATCGCCGTTTCGAGAGCATGATTGTCTGTTGTTCGTTGCGCCCGCTGCATCCAGTAGAGCACGAACTCGCCGTGGCCAATGGGCTTATCGTTGAGCCGCCGGGCCCGTGCGTTCCCTGCGGCTAACTGCTCTGTGTCCAAAGTCCTCTCCTCACGGAGCCGTAGTACATGGGCTCACCGGGTGTAAGAGCTCGATTGCTCCTTGCGCGGATAGAATGGTCCTTGTGCGGCGTCTCCCGATAGCGCGGCCCTGTCCACAGCATCGAGAATCTCCTGTATGTACACTCCGTCCTCGAGTCCCGGCTTGGGCTGCGTACCGGCATCGACGTGCTGCATAAAGGAGGCGACACACGCAAGATGGGCCCGTAGCCATCCGATGGTATTCTTGGGACTCGGGAAATCCCGCGCGGGGTCGGGGTATCGTCCCCCCGTCTGCAGCTGAGTCCAGCCTCCCGGCGCCGCGCCGCGGTATGGAGATTCGCGCCGGTCGAATATCTCGAGGTGGTGAGGGGCCATCGTATTAAAGCGGATCGCTCCGAGGCTCCCGTGAATCTCAACCCGTAGCTCGTCTTCCGACCCCGTTGCAACCTTGGAGGCTTCGATGACGCCGGGAATCGGCTCGGGGCGGCGCTCGGGCGACACCCGTGGAAGTATCCGCGTGATGAGCAGCACGTTGTCTTCGGTGTCTACCGTACGTCGAATCGAGGGGTCGACGGGATCGGGCCTCTGCGAATATGCGATATCGGTTACCGCCCGTATTTCGGTGTAGTCTCCGAGTAACCACGAGACTAGATCGAGGGCATGGGATGCCAGGTCACGGATAACCCCGCCGCCTGCCTGCGCGCTCAGCTTCCATTTGAGTGGCGCGTCGGGGTCGGCACTGCCGGAGTGCAGGTACGCCGCTCTATAGCTCAACGGAGTTCCAAGAAACCCCTGCTCGACGAGCCGGCGGGCGTGCATGGTTGCGGGGAAGAACCGGTTGTGGAACGTCATGC
>JAAAOR010000044.1 GCA_009908735.1 Spirochaetota bacterium
TGTTATAAGGCGGCTTATGGCGCTCATAAACCACACGACCGGTTTCAGGACGATAGAGAGAATCCAGATGGTTCGAGAGACGTGCACCGTCCAGAACACGTTGTGCGCGATGGCCACCTGCTTGGGTACCACCTCTCCGAATATGAGGACAACCAGTGTGAGCACGCCCGTGGTGATGCCGAGCGCGGCGCTACCGAAGAGCCGTATCGTGATCTCGCTCGCCATGACTGAGCCGGCGATATTCATCAGGTTGTTGCCCACAAGCACGGTCGTCAGCAGAATATCCGGTCTGGCGGTGAGGGCCGACACGTATTCGCCACGTTTCCCCTGAGTGTTCTTTATCTCTTGTACCTGCGCCTCCGATAGAGAGGTGAAGGCTGTCTCCGTACCGGAGAAGAAGGCGGAAAAGAGGAGAAACAGGCCGAGCGCACCGAAGTCGAGTACCATTGACTACGCACGCGCCATGAATAATGAAGTGTCGTCGCACAGGATCGGAGCCATGAAGTACGCAAACGAGCATACTCCGGAATCCGGCGATTGTGCAACGACGAAAAAAAGAGCCGCGCGTGGCGGCTCTTGGTGGAATCACGCTCGGATCGCGGCTCGGTAGCTATTCAACCGCGAGTACGTCTTTCATGGCCTTCTTTATCGTGTCCTTCGGCAGAGCGCCCTGTGCCATTTGGGGCTTGTCTCCCATCGGGATAAAGAGCATCGATGGAATGCTCTGAATACCGAAAGCGGCGGCGAGCTCTTGTTCCGCATCAGTGTCGATCTTGTAGATGTGCATTTTCCCGTCATACTCATCTGCGAGCTCCTCGAGGACGGGCTCCACCATCTTGCACGGACCGCACCAATCGGCGTAAAAGTCGATAATGGCCGGAAGCTCGCCCTCGTACTTCCACTCGCTGTTGCTTTCAAAGTCGAAGACCTTATTCTTGAATGTTTCCTTTGTCAGATGTTCAGGCATACTAATCCCCTTCAATCGTATTCAGATTTCCTTATATATCGTAATGTAACAAAGGTAGCGCACGAAGTAAAGGCCGCGCGACCTCCGATTAATCCCTCTCATCCTATCACACGTACGCGCTTTCCACAGGGGAGGCGCCGGCGATACTCTTTACGCGCACCTGCGAATCCGCTACCATAAAGTCATTACTTTCTGAAAGAAACTAAAGGACGTCAATCATGGAAGAAACGAACATCGATCAGCTTCATCCGAACCCTCCACAGCCGAAGCTCGGGGTTCTCTTCCTCGGTCGAAAACGGGCGGGTTTTGATCCCGAATGGGGCGCCGAGATTCGCCGGCGTATCCGCGGTTTCGTTGATGATGCCGGCCTCGAGGCGGTGATTCCCTACGATAATATCGCGGATGATCCCACGCTGCGGGATGCGATCGCGCAGTGCCGCTCAGCCGGGGTGGATGCCCTTGTCATCACTCAACCCACCATATCCGACGGGCGGCTCGCACCGATCGCGGCACAGGTCTGGGATGCACCGCTCGTGCTCTGGGCGACTCCGGAGAAACCCACCGGAGAGATGATAAGCGCAAACAGCCTGGTCGGAACGCACGTCTTCGGTGCCACGATGCGGCAGCTGCATCGTCCCTTCGAAATCGTCTACGGTCACCCGGATGACGAGGACACCCGCGCGTCCCTCCTGAGAGCCGCGCGAATAACCTCGACGGCCGAGCGGGTGCAGCGGGGCAAGGTCGGCCTCATCGGGTATCACGTCCCCGGCTTTATCGACCTTCACGCCGATCCCCTGCAGCTCTCTGAGAGTCTCGGTATACAGCTCTACCACCAAAGCGTGCAGGAGTTCCTGGGCTCCCTCGACGACATCTCCGAGAAGGATGTCGACGCAGAGACGAAGCGCCTGGCGGGATTCGGACTGCCGTACCGCGGTGGCATCGACGAAAGCGTCCTGCCGATGCAGGCGCGATACTACCTCGGGTTTTCGCGGCTTCTCGAACGGGAGGGCCTCGAAGGGCTTGCGTTCCGCTGTTGGCCGGACCTGCCGAGTATCACGGGCCACTGGCCGTACCTCGCCCTTGCCACCCTTGTCTCCGAGGGCAAGGCCCTGGCGATGGAGGGTGATGTAGACGGCGCCATATGCTCAATCATCGCCGAGGGCATGGGAGTTGGGCCCGTCTACCTCAGCGACTGGCTCGAGCACGACGAGAGCTCAATCGCGATCTGGCACACGGGTGCCGCGCCCTTCCAGCTGAGTGAGCCCGTCGGTACCGAGCAGGGCCCACATCTGACGGTGCAGTTCAACAACAAGAAGCCCACGGTAGTTGATGCGACCATCCGACCGGATCTGCCGGTAACGCTTTTCCGTCTCTGGCGGGCCGACGGGGAGTATCACATGACCGCCGTCGAAGGGGAGACCATCGAGCCTGACCGCCATTTGCTTGCCACGAACGGCAGGGCCCGAGTCCGGGGTGTGAATGTGCGCGAATGGTTCGACGACATGGTGCATGAGGGCATGCCGCATCACCTGTGCATCGTGCAGGGCCACCATGCGGATGGGCTGTTGCGCGTGGGCCGCGCGTTGGGGTTGCGCCGGCACGTGCCGTGAGTATCGCGGAGGGCCCCGGGCGCTGAGCAGCGAAACCCAATGAGCCCAGAACCGAATCGAGAGCGCCTCGCTCGTCACCAGCCAACTCCGTCTTGACAACCGTATCGTCCCATGATACGGTCAGGCAAGAGGAGGATCGTATGACGACGTTTCGAAGATTCCTTGCCTTGAGCATGGTGTTGTTCCTGAGTGCGTTCGTGGTATGGGCCGGCGGTCAGGACGAAGCTTCCGGCGGCGCGGAGCCGGCCGCGGAAGAAGAGGGGATGGAGGGGTTCGACTGGAGACGCTACGAAGGGGACGAGATCCACTTCCTGGCGAACAATAACCCGGTCGGCCAGCTCATCGACAAATATTCGGACGAGTTCACCGAGCTCACTGGGATCGAGGTGACCGTCAGTCTGTTCAGCGAGCAACAGTACCGGCAGCGACGGCAGACCATATTCCAGGCGCAAAGTGACGAGGTCGACGTGTATATGTCGCTCGTTTCTCGGCAGGGCATGCTCTTCGAGCGCGCCGGGTGGTACGAGCCGATCATGCCGTTCGTGAACGACGAAAACGTTACGTCCCCGGACTACGATTTCGGCGATTTCGGCGACGGTGTTATCGAGTCGAAGACGGTCAACGGTATCCTCACGGGTATTCCGGTGAATATCGAAGGCCCGATTCTCTACTATCGCACGGATATCTTTGAGGAATGCGGTCTCGCGCAGCCCTCGAGCCTCCAGGGTCTCGAGGACATGGCTGCCGACCTCGCGGAGTGTCGACCGGACATGATTCCTTGGGCGAGTCGCGGTCTCGCGCCTGCGGTCCCCTACACCTTCAGCAACTTCCTGCACAATTTCGGCGGCGAGTACCAGGGCTCCGACGGCATGTCGAACCTCTCGAGCTCCGAAGGTATCGCAGCGATCGAGCTCTACGCAAAGCTGATGCGGGAGTACGGCCCGGACGGCGGTATCAACTACTCTTTCCCGCAGCTTACCGCGGTGAACACCAACGGCCAGGCCGCAATGGTATTCGAGTCCAGTAACGAGTTCGGTAAGGTCATGGAGACCGCGGCCCGCCTCGACGACACCGACGTCATGGTTCTGCCCCCGGGCCCCGAGGGCAGCACTCCGGTGGTCATCGGCTGGGAGCTCTCGATGTCGCCGTTCTCTTCGAAGAAAAATCAGGCGTGGTACTTCATGCAGTGGGCGACCAGCAAAGAGATGCAAGTCAAGCTGGCCCTCGACGGCCTCGCACCGCCGCGGGATTCGGTGTGGGATTCCCAAGAGTTCCAGGACTGGCTTGCAGAAGCCGATGTGCGACGGCAGTGGGCGGATGCGCTTTCAGGCCTCGCGGCCGACGGCAGCTCGGTTCTCGCTCCCCAGATCGTCCTTCAGCCTGAGGCACGGGAGATCATCGGGAATGCGGTTGGCTCCGTCATTCTCGGGGAAGCGACGGCCGAAGAGGCCGCGCAGTCGGCAGACGAGCAGATCAACAGGCTCATCGAGAGAGAGCAATAGAAAACTCGCTGCATATTCGGTCGGCTGATCGAATGAAACGATTCGGATAATATGAGCCCGGCAGGCCGGCGTTCCGAGCGCCGGCCCACCCGGGCTCATCTTTGAGGTACCGAATGAGCGCACCCACAAACATTGCCGGCACGAGCAAGAACCCGGTTGTGCGATTCTTCACATCGCCGTTCGTCTGGCTCATCGCTCCGGCCGCCAGCTTTCTCGTTCTCATGATAGCGTTCCCGCTGGGGTACGTGCTGTTCATGAGTACGCAGGACTACCTGATTGGTCTGCAGGGGAGACCGGTCGGGCTGCAGAATTACGTGGACATGCTCCAGGACCGGGTCTTCTGGATTGGCCTGCGAGTGACATTCTCGCTGTACTTCATGTCGCTGATCGCGCAGCTCCTCATCG
>JAAAOR010000042.1 GCA_009908735.1 Spirochaetota bacterium
ACCGCAATCACGATGTCGGCTCCCATGTCCCGGACGATGTCCGCCGGCATGTTGTTCTTGACTCCGCCGTCGACGAGCACCATGCCGTTCCACTCAAGGGGAGAGAACATGCCCGGGATGCTCGAGCTTGCCCGGACCGCCCGGGCGACCGGACCTTCTCGAAAGATGTAGAGCTCACCGGTGAGCAGATCCACCGACACGACACGTAGGGGGATCTCGAGCTCCTCGAAGGTCTTGTTGGAAATGAGCTTGTCGAGCAGCTTCTCGAGCTTCGACGGGTTTACGAGCCCCTTGGATGAGAAGAGCGACGGCTGTACGAGATTACCCCAGTTCACATCGGCGACGATGTCACGGATCTCCTCCCACGTATATCCGGAGCAATACAGCGCCCCGATGAGGCTCCCCGCGCTCGTCCCCGCCACGTAGTCGATGTGGATGCCGTGCTCCTCCAGCACCTTGATGGCTCCCACGTGCGCAATCCCCCGGGCCGCGCCCCCGCCCAGCGCCAACCCGACCTTCTTGTGTCCGAGTCCATGTTTGATCGTCGAAACGAACCTATCGATACCGGTTTTCATAATGGCTTCCGTCCTTATTTTAATGCGGGAAGGCGTAGGGGGAAAGGGACTCGACCGGCGTGCGTTACCACCAGTTGGAAAGCTCGAGTACACGTTCTCGCTTACGGTCGAGCACAAAGAACGAGCTCGCATCGACGGGAAAGGCTGCCTCGTGGTCCAAATTTTCGAGCCCGTCGAACTCTATCCCGCCTTCGAGCCCACCCTCGAACCCGTATGCACGATAAGTTTCTTTGTCCTCGTCTTTCACGACCACTCCGAACGTGGTAATCCAGGTGCCGTCGCTCGCGACGTTATCGAAGGAAACCCGCGCGCGTGCGACATTCTCGATGTATGTAACCGCAGCGGGACTCGGCAGCGTGGCGACTGTACCCGGGAGTTCGCCGTAAGAGAAAAAAACGAGGAAAAGCTCGCTACTCGACTCGTCTCGTATAAAGAGCAACACGTCACCGCCAACTACTCCCTCTTCATCAACGGCAAACCCGGCCTCTACCCGATATGGCCCTGCGGGACCAACGGGGCCGTTGACTACAGTCGTCGGGGCGGTCCAGGCGTAGGGCGCAGTCGGGTTGAGGTTGGAGACCTGCATCTCGAGATTTCCGGCGGTGTTGACCCGAAAGGCAAGCATGCGGTTATCAGCCCCGTTTTCCTCATCGAAGCGCGTAACGAGTACGGCGTCCGGTTCCATACCGGTTGTGAACGGCTCGGGGTTAAAATCGGGATCGAAGACGAACTGCCCGATAGAGACCCGTCCCCTGAGATCAATTCCGCCGAGACGGCCGAGACTGCCGGCTCCGGAGGCTGCGACGAGCTCAGCCGCGGTGTAGTCAGCAAGTAAATCGAGGTCGCCATCGAAAAAAACGATCTCCCGCTCTCCGTCGGAGCGCTCAACGCGGAGCACGACCGTCGTTTCCAGTAGATTTGCCGACGCGCTGAGCCCAACCGGCGAGTCCTCGTCGTCTATCCAGGAGGATACGCTCCGGTCCCGCAAAATGGAGGTCACATAGCCGGGAAACGGAGAAGAAGTAAAAAACTCGCAGCCCGCGATCACGAAGAGTAGCGTTGCAGTCAAGACGATTGTCGCAGCGCGGCCGCGTAATTCGTGCGCCGCCCGAGTTCCCATCACCTCAGTTCTTCTCCGTCTCATCGCTCTTCTCATCCGGCGGGTCCTCCGGCGCGTCATCCGGCAGAAAGTTCTCGATACCCGGATACATCAGTTTTCGCCGAGCGATCTTTTCCGGATACGTATAGTATCGGCAGGTCGCCCGGGCGCACGGTTCGTTTCCTGACTGATAGAGCGCGGCCTCGATGACGGCAATATTCTTCTCCATTCGCAAGAGACGGGCACGTACGGTTACCGGCCTGCCGACAAACGCGGGCTTATCGTAGCTGATTTCCATCTTCTGGGTGACACCGGCGGTCGCGATCTTCACGAAGACGACCCAGCTCGATACCTCGTCGATCAAGGTAGCCTGAATGCCCCCGTGGAGGACACGGTCGTACCCTTGAAAGTGGTCGGCCGGCTCCACCGATGCGACGACGTCGGCCCCGTCTTCGTAGAACTCCAGCTTGAGTCCCACAGGATTGTGCGGCGCGCAGCCGAAACACTCATAACCCTCGTGTCCCACAAAGGGATTGTTGATTCGTCGCATGATGATCAGCTCCTGTGACGCAACCACACGTGACGCGGTCCTGCGAATGCCTTGTCTTTTGCCAGCACGAGATAGGACACGAAGACAAACACGAGGTAGGCGATGGCGATGCCCACGGCCATCCAGAAGTACATGAAGTTCCCGGTCACGAACGCACGCACCGGCAGGCTTATCGAGAGGATGAAGGGAATTGCAAACACGAAGGTGATGCCCGCGGCGTAGGTGTAGTCCGAGGCAACCGGGGTTTCGAAATCAGGATCGATGACGCGCAGGAGCGCGAGGCCGGTGGAGAGCGTGCCGGTGGAGACGCCGAAGATCAGCAGCATGCGATGAAACTTGTGATCGGTGAACAGCCGGGATGCGACCCACGGCACGGTGAGGAAGGTCATCAGAGCACCGACAAGCGCGAGCACTACGATCGGAATCCAGTACTGCGAGACGGCAACCAGGGAGATCGCGCCGATGGCCGCGGTGACCATCACGTCTACCGACAGTCCGGAGATGCGGTTCATGGTCCGGGTGTCGATGACGTGATCGACCCGGATTGCCTCAATGGTATGCTTCATCCCAAGCCCGATAATTGCCGCGAAGATGAAGCTGACTCCCCAGAGGTTTACCGCGAGCTCCTCGCCGAGGGGGCCGACCAGAGACAGGGACCAGGTGAGGAAGCTGAGAAACAGATATGTGAGGAAGTAGCCGAACAACACCAGCCCTGCGTTCAAGCTCATTGAGTCAATGGCCTCCGTCTCGGTGGTCATGACGGCGCCGACCGGTCGCTCGACGTCCCGTGGATAGATGCCGGTACGCACACGCGACTCGCGGAGCGGGGCAAGCTCCTCCCGCGTCACCCAGCCACGGCGAATCCCGAAGTTTATGAGGAAGATCCCTCCAAAGGTCGCCAGAATGAAGCCGATGGCGGCAAAGGTCAGGCCGACACTTCCGGCCCCTTCGATACCCATAGCGGTCCAGCTATCGCCTATTGCGAAGGCCTGGCCCGGCCCTTGCACGAATCCGAGCGGCAGGAGATAGCCAAAGGGCTCGTAGAGGTCGGGATACAAAGTCGAGATGAACAGAAATGTCAGCAGCAAGCCCACAAGCACCTGTATCGCGAACTGGGAGAGCACCACCACCACGGTCGCGAAGAGGCGATGCTGTCCCACGGCGGCGGTGGACCGGCCGGTTCGCAGCGACATCGCAATGAAAGAAATGCCGAGCAGATGATAGGCAAGCTCGCCGAGCCCGGAGGCCGTCACGCCGACGAGGGGAAAGACGTAGTTGTAGAGGGGGAGCAATATGAGCCCGGCTGTGAGAGCGTTTGGAATGAGGAAACGCTGAAAGAACCGCACCTTCGCGCGCAGGAAGGTCGCAAACAGCAACGCAGTCGATATGATGCCGAGGTCTATGAACAGGTTCCAGTTGAAGTTCATGTATCGCTCCCGCCGCTTATCGTGTGCGGACCCTTCGGGCGTCGGCCGAATGCGCCATTGTTAGTCCATTCGTTTGAAACAGTCAATGAGTACCGCTACCAGGCGAGAGCCCCACCCGCAGCAGACGGTCGGGCTCGACGGCCGGTCCGGCGCGGCGGCTCCTCCCGCCTTGCAACTCCCCCGGCCATCCTGCATATTGGTCTGTAGATATGGCACAACGCATCGAGCCGCGAATCCTGAAAGGCTTTCGCGATTTTCTACCTCGGGAGGAGTCACGGCGCAGCGATCTCATAGACCGCCTCGTGCGGGTCTTCGGCCGCCACGGCTTCGTCCCCATCGACACGCCGGTACTCGAATACACCGAGGTCCTGCTCGGCAAAGGCGGCGGAGAGACCGACAAGCAGATCTACCGCTTCACCGACAACGGCGGGCGCGACGTTTCCATGCGCTTCGACCTCACCGTCCCCTTCGCCAGGTACATGGCACAGCACAAGTCGGAGCTCTATCTGCCCTTCAAGCGATATCATGTGGCAAAGGTGTTCCGTGGAGAGAACACCCAGCGCGGCCGCTACCGCGAGTTCACCCAGTGCGACTTCGACATCGTGGGCACCGATACGGCATCGGCGGATTTCGAGATCCTGCTTCTCATCGTTCGCTCCATGGAAGCCCTCGGGCTCTCGATCTTTACGGTGCATCTCTCCCACCGCGGCATTTTCAATCGATTTCTCGGCCACATCGGCGCGGCCGAGCACTCCGTGGAGATTCTCCGCAC
>JAAAOR010000041.1 GCA_009908735.1 Spirochaetota bacterium
GTTCAGCGCATCCGGCGCCGCTTCCGTTTCCCCGATTTCGCAAAGGCGCTGGCGTTCACCCAGGACGTAGGCCGGGCTGCCGAGGAGCAGGACCACCACCCGCGCATCGTCACGCAGTGGGGCTCGGTTACGGTGGACTGGTGGACGCACGCTATCGGCGGCCTGCACGAGAACGATTTCGTCATGGCGGCGAAGACCGACGGTCTCTACGAAAACCGGAAGTAGCGGGCACGCCCCAACGGGCACGCCCTGTCAGAACGAATCGTCACCGAGCGGCTGCGATGCCGTTCCGCCCCGAACGAGAAGCAGGTACTGAAAGTAGTCGGTTGTGACACCGCTCTCCGGCCGCGGGGTCGCGAGCATCCAGGAGAGCTCCTCGGCGTAGGGTGATCGGGGAGCGTCGAGCCTGTAGAGGGTATAGGGCCCGCGGGCGTTGCAAAGGGCGACGCCCGGATCCGGGACGTAGCTCGTGAGCGGCTGCGGGTTGCCGGCCCGCTTACTCTTCTGCATAGCATCGTCATAGGCATACGAAATGCTCACGACCCGGCCCTGAAGCGGCGAGCGCTGGTCGGAATCGAGGCGGGCTGCGAGCCATTCGACTCCGAACTGCTTCGCCTGGAAGACATGGTTCAGACCCCACTGTCCGAAGATCGAGCTCTCCTCGGGCAGGGTTCCGTAGATAGAAAGCACGTTCTCATACATCATGCGGTCGCGGACGCGGTTCCATCCCCGCTCGCCTTCGGCTCCCCGGGCCTCGAAGAGGTTCACCACGTTCTTCATGATGATCTCGAAGTCGAACGCATTCTCGCCAAGCTGCACACGAAACCACTCCGCTTCATCTTCGGCGGCCGACAGCGCGCGGGAGGCGATCTCCTTCATGCGGGCGGCGCTCGTGCGGCCCGCAATCCCGGAGCCCCGGGCGTCCGCGTCGCCCAACTCGTCGCCGGAGGACTCGTTGCGCCCTGACCGGGAGTTCGGACCGCCGGCAATCTTACGGATACGCTCGAAGAGGCCCGCGTACTCGCCGGGAGCCTCGAGTCCCTCGATGATCCCGGCGACGACGTGGAAGGCGGTGTGGGGCTGGTGCTCGATGTCGAAGCCCACGAGACGGATCCGGTCCTCGTCCTCGAGGCGGGCGTTATATCGTCTGACCCGCCGATACAGCTCGAGGAGCTCCTCGGAGCTCGAATAGGTCCCGCTGAATCCGCGGAAGGCTGTCTCGAGAGCGGTTTCATCACCGGTTTGCAGGTAGCGGTCGAGGAGCACACCCGCGCTGTAGGGTAGCTCCTGCAGATACACGCGCACATTTGCTTCCCGATGCAGATACGTCAGGAACGCATATTCGAGAAGCTGGTTTTCGGCGATGCCGTGCTGCTCGCCGGCAACGAAAAGGCGCGGTCCACCAAAGGAGCCGAGACGTGCCTCGAGGGGCAGCTCCGCGGGAGCGGATGGGTCCACCGGCTCGCCGTGCGCGGCGAGGTACCGTGCACGCGGGTCTCCATCGAGCCCGGAGCATTCGGTGGGGCGAAAGGTGATGCGCTCACGGGCGCGCTTCGCCAGAGCTGCATCCGGGGTGGCAAACTCGTAGATCAGCGTCCCCCGCCTCTCGACGAACTCAGGCGCACGTATTTCCCTGAGTCGCGACGCCACGGCGCGGGCCGTGACCGACTCACCTGCGCCGAGCACATTGACTCGCAGCGATCCCTCGTCGGTGTAGAACAGATAGGCGCGGCCCCAGGCGAGATCCTCGCCAAAGCGCGCCTCGAGCTGCTCGATAGACCTTTTCGGATAATCAGCGATGCGCGCCAGGCTGAGCCCCTCCCCTGCGGTAACCTGCAGCAGTGGCCGGGAGGCGTCGATTGAGCCGCGTGGGTTGTCGGCGAGCGCCGGCATCGCGATGAGGAGCATCACGATACCCAGGACCGCCGGAAATCGATAGTGCATATGTAACTTCATTCCAACGCAGATTTCGGCGATGATCAAGAGCGACCACGGTAGTCCCTCGAAATTTCGCTAATTATTCTAAAAATAGTTACATCTTTCCGAAAACAATGATAAGCTCCAATTACTCTCAACACAGAAGGGTTCTGCCCACTGAGAATAATCCTCGCGGACCAAGGAGTATTAGGAGACAATGCTAAAAAACATGAAAATGGCCGGAAAGCTCATCGTCGGCTTCGGCCTGGTAATCGTGCTGGTTGGAATAGTGGGCGGCGTCGCCATCTACAACCTTTACGGGATTCTCAGCGACGCAAACGAGCTGAACGACGCATACATCCCCGAAGTCGAGGTCGCCAACAATCTTGAGAGAACCTCACTCATGACCATGTACAACATGCGCGGCTACGGGCTCAGCATGGAACAGCAGTACTATGAGGAGGCGCGGTCGTACCTCGATGAAATCAACGAGCACCTCAACGATGCCGACGCTCTTGTCAACAACTTCACGTTTCTTGAAACGTTGAAGGCCAACGTCGCGGCGACCAGGGAAAACGTCGATACTTACGAAGCCCTCGCGCAACAGACGAATGAGATTGTCGGAGAGGTCGACGACTTGCAAGTCGTGCTCGATGAAAGTGCCGGCACCTACATGCAAGCCGCGTCAGCATATCTCAATTCGCAGAACGAACAGGCAAGAGATGAGATCGCGACCAATGCGAGTCAGGCCGCACTGAACCGGCGAATCACCAAGATCACTATGGTGAACGACATCATCGATATCGGAAACGAGTCTCGGGTAACCAACTTCAAGGCGCAGGCGCGCCGCGAGTATGGCCTGCTCGATGAAGCAGCACGCAGCCTAAACGAGGTTTACACAATCGTCGATGAGCTCGAGCAGATTACCTTTCTCGACAGCGACCTGGCACAGCTTGACGCTATCCGCGCTGCAACCGAGGAGTACCAGGGCGCCATCCAAAACCTCTCGGCCAGCATGACCCAGCTCGCAGAGCTCGGCCGGCAGCGCGACGCAGAGGCAACCGGCGTGCTAAATACTGCGCAGGAGGTAGCCCAAGCCGGCATTGCCACCACGCAGGATAGCATGCGGAACACTGTGGGGAATATCACGACCTCGATATCGCTTGTCCTGGGCGGGCTCGTTATCGCATTTCTCGTAGCTGTGTTTATCACCATCTTCCTCACCCGGATGATCACCCAGGCACTGCGAAAGGGCGTCGACTTCGCCGAACAGCTCGCCGCTGGCAACCTTGCCGCAGACCTTCAGGTTTACCAGAAGGACGAGATCGGACAGCTCGCCGACTCGCTACGAAACATGCAGACGCGCCTCACCGACGTCGTAAACAGCGTGAAGTCGGCAAGCGATAACGTCGCCTCCGGGAGCCAGCAGATGTCCTCGAGCGCCGAGGAGATGTCGCAGGGCGCAACCGAGCAGGCATCGAGCACCGAGGAAGTCTCTTCCTCCATGGAGGAGATGGACTCCAACATCCAGCAAAACGCCGATAACGCCCAGGAGACCGAGAAGATCGCACTCAAGGCTTCGAACGACGCCGAACAGGGCGGTCAGGCGGTCCGACAGACCGTGGAGGCGATGCGGAACATTGCCGAGAAGATCACCATCATCGAGGAGATCGCACGAAACACCAACCTCCTCGCGCTCAACGCAGCTATCGAAGCCGCGCGAGCCGGCGAGCACGGCAAGGGCTTCGCGGTTGTTGCCTCCGAGGTTCGAAAGCTCGCAGAGCGCAGCCAGAAAGCCGCGGGCGAGATCAGCGAACTGTCAACGAGCAGCGTAGACGTAGCTGAAGAGGCCGGAAAGCTTCTCGAGGCACTCGTCCCCGATATTCAGCGCACCGCGGAGCTCGTACAGGAAATCAGCGCGGCCAGCGGCGAACAGCGTTCCGGAAGCCAGCAGGTCAACAAGGCCCTCGCCCAGCTCGATCAGGTCGTGCAGCAGAACGCCTCCCAGGCGGAGGAAATGTCGAGCATGGCCGAGGAGCTCTCCGGTCAGGCCGATCAGCTGCAGAGCACGATGTCCTTCTTCAAGGTGAAGAACGAGCAACGCCGGCTCCTCACGGACGGAACCGGCCGAAGCGGCAACGGCAATGGCCCTGCCGGCAACGGCCACGCTGCCGTCGCAAGCGGGCAGGCTCCGCACAGCGGCAACGGCGTACAACAGACCGTGAAGGCCGGCTCCGCGCCTGCCGCCCCCCGGAAGGCCGCCTCCGGCGCCTCGACACCGAAGGGCGAGGCAACCGGTATCACCATCCCCATGGGTAGTGACGGAAACGGCGCCGGCGACGTCCACGACGACGAGTTCGAGGAGTATTAGGAGCGAATTATGGCGGAACAGGAAACAAATCAGTTCGTCTCCGACGAGACGGCAAACCAGTATTTGACGTTCGTCCTCGATAACGAGAACTACGCGTTGAATGTCGGGAG
>JAAAOR010000039.1 GCA_009908735.1 Spirochaetota bacterium
CGACGTGAGGAGCCGCTCTACCGCGTGGAGGCCCGCGACAGCCGCCTGGCAATCGACTTCTCGCACATACTTACCGACGGCTTCGGCGCGCTGCGCATGCTCGTGTCCCTCGGCGCCGAGTACCTGCGCGAGTGCGGCGTGAGCGTCCCGGGCAACGACTACCTTCTCGACCCTGATGAAGTCCCGGGCGAGGGTGAGTTCGAGGACGCCTATAAGGCCTACTATCGCCGGGGCCTCCCGGGGCCCGAGTCCCTCTCCCCGGCGTATCATCTGCCGGGCATTCGCGCGTGGCGCCGGTACCGCAGCATCACCGGCCGTGCACCGGTTCCCGCGGTGAAGGCCGCGGCGAAAGAGCGGGGGGCGAGCATCACCGAGTATTTGACCGCGGTATACATGCACGGCCTCGCACAGGTCCATGCGCGGCAGCAAAAGTCGCGCGTCAAACCGCGACGCAGCGTCATCAGGGTCGAGGTGCCGGTGAACCTGCGGCGGTTCTATCCCTCGGAAACCATGCGAAACTTCTCGCTCTTCGTCATGCCGGAGATCGATCTGAGTCTGGGCGAGTACGACTTCGACGAGATCGCCCGCTCCGTGCATCACACCATGCGCACCCAGGTCGAGGAGAAACAGCTCGGCCGCCAGATCTCGCGGAACGTCGCCGGCGAGCAGAACCCTATCGTACGCGCCATTCCCCTGTTCATAAAGGATTGGTACCTTGCCTTCCTGCACGACCGCTACGGCGACAACCTCTATTCGGGGGTCATCTCCAACCTCGGTCCCATGAGAATACCGGCGGAGATGGAAGAGCGCGTGAAGGGCGCGGGATTCGTGCTTGGCCCAAATCCCATGCTGAAGAAGAATCTCGCCGTGGTAAGTCTTTCCGACGAGCTCTACATGACGTTCGGGAGCGTCATAGAGCGCCGCGACCTCGAGCGAAACGTGTTTCGCACCCTCGTTGATCACGGCATACCGACGAGCGTAACGGAGGCCGGCATATGAAAATCTGTCCACACTGCGGTGTTTTCGTGGAGGACGAGAGCTCACGTTGTCCGCTGTGCCTGACGCCCCTCGTCGACGGTGGCGAGGCACGTGAGGACGGGAAGGGGGACGCGGTCACCGGCGGCGGACCTACCGTACCCCACGGCGGACCGCGATTCTGGCTGTTAGAGATTCTGAGCCTCCTCGCCGCCGTGAGCGCAATCGTCGTCTTTGCGGCGGATTTCGCCTTCGGGTTCACCCTCACGTGGTCGCCCATTCCGCTCTCGGCGATTATCTACGCGTGGGCCGTCGCCGTTGCCGTGGTGGTTCTCGGTCGGCGCGAGGTCCTCCTTTCGGTAACCTTGACGGGCGCGACCCTGCTCTTTCTGCTGGTGCTCGATGTCCTCACGGAGGGGAAGGCGTGGTTCCTGATGCCGGCATTGCCGCTTACGCTGCTCACGGCTGTGGTCACGGGGCTGCTCGTGTGGATCGCCCGGCGGCGCGGGGTGTCGAGGTTGCCGGCCGTTGCCATGGTTCTCGTCGGAGGCGGGATAGGCTCGCTCGGGGTAGAGCTTATCCTCGAGCTCCATCGCGGTGGGCCGCTGCGGGTAAGCTGGTCGATAGTCGTGCTTGCCTGCGCCCTGGCCATCGCACTCGTCGTGATTCTCGTGCACCGGAGGCTGCGGCTGCGGCACACCTCCCTCGAGCGCATCTTTCACATGTAGCGGGGTAGCGGGCCATATGGAACGACGAAGGATCCGAAGGTGAAACTCAAGCGATTACTGGGTCGAAGGATGCGTGTCGGTCTCAGCCTTGCCGGCGGCGGCGCCAAAGGGGTGGCGTATATCCCGTTTCTGCGGGCCCTCGAAGAGCTCGATGTTGATATCGCCGCCATTTCCGGGTCGAGTATCGGTGCGGCCATCGGCGGTCTCTACGCGGCAGGGCTCGGGCCTGCCGAGCTTGCCGGCGTGCTCGACTCGTTCCGCCCCGGACATCTCCACGAGGTGTTTCGCATCAATTGGCACGGGCGCGGACTCATCAGCGGCAAGAGCGTGCGTGGGTTTCTCGAGAGCACGCTTCCGGTAGAGCGCTTTGATCAGACCCGGGTGCCGCTGAAGGTCGTGGCCACCGACTACTGGCGTCGCGAGCAGGTCGTCTTCGATTCCGGTTCTCTCGTGGACGCCATCCAGGCAAGCACCGCGGTCCCCGCGGTTTTCGAGCCCGTGGTGCTCGACGGGCGGGTTCTCGTTGACGGCTCCATCAAGAACACGCTCCCCTACGAGCTCCTGCGTGACGAGTGCGACTTCATCATTGGCCTCGACGTGTCGAACCGGGCCAAAGACCCCGACCGCACCGACCTGCCACGCACCCTCGTCATGGTTCTCAATACCTTCCGGATTCTTACCGACAGCAACACCGAGTACAAACTGCGCTACGACCCTGTCGATCTTTACTTCAGACTGAAGCTGCCGGATATTGAAATGCTTGATTTCTACAAGTACCACGAGATTTTCGACACGGTGGGGCCGGAGGTGGAGCGGTTCACCGCAGAGCTTTTGAAGAAGCTGGGGTTGTAGGCGCCTCGGGTGTTGATAGAAGATACCCCGAGTGCTCGGTCGCTCTTCAGAGACGGCCGAGCTCTGACCTTTCCGGGTGCGGCCCTAGCCGGCAGGAGGAGCCCCATGGCTAAACAGACACCGGTTCAGATGAGCCGGGACGAGGTGCTTGCATTCCTTGAAGAGCACGGCAGCGAGACCGCGAAGAAGACGCTGGTCAAACACGGTGCGCGCGAGCCGTTTTTTGGCACACGCATTGGAGACATGAAGCCGCTTGTGAAGAAGATAAAGTGGGATCATGAGCTTGCCCTCGAGCTTTACGAGACGGGCAACAGTGATGCCATGTATTTCGCGGGGCTTATAGCAGACGAGACCAAAGTAACAAAGGAGCAGCTTCAGCACTGGGTGCAGCAGGCGTACTGGTACATGCTCAGCGAGTGTACCGTCGCCTGGCTGGCTGCCGAGTCCCCGTACGGCTTCGAGCTCGCCCGCGAATGGATGGCAGCTGATGAAGAGATGATCGCCTGCGCCGGCTGGTCTACCTTCGCATCGCTCCTGCAGATCAGGAGTAATGATGACTTCGATCCGTCGGAGCTCGAACAGCTGCTCGACACCGTCGAAGAAACAATCCACGAAGAGCGGAATCGGGTTCGCTACGTCATGAACCAGTTCGTGATAAGCGTGGGTTCCGCGGTGCCCGCGCTCACCGAGCGGTGCAAGCAGATTGGTGAGCGCGTCGGCACGGTCCGGGTGGACATGGGGGAGACGGCCTGCACGGTGCCACTCATCAAGCCGTACATCGAGAAGATCGAGTCCCGCGGGAAAATCGGGAAGAAGCGCGCCGCGGCCAGGTGTTGATTTCTCTATAATCAGAGTCGTTTCTTCCTGCTCCGGTGGTGTTAGCCTGGGAGCCGGGCCGCCCCATTGGGCTTCTTCCGTGTTACATTTATATCTGAAGCTTGATCTACGGGAGGTATCCTCGATGGAGAGCGTTCCGTCTCCGGCAGCTCAGCTCATGGTCACGGTGATCCCGATTGTCGGCATAGTTGTGGCCGGCGTCATGGTGTTTTTTTTCCTTCTCTGGAGCCACCGGCAGCGCATGGCTCAAATAGAACGGGGTATGAAGCCGCCACCGGTGATCGACCTCAAGAGATTCAGTTTGCTCTTCGGGCTGCTCGCTACGGCGGTTGGCCTGGTGCTTACTCTCGTCGCCGTACTGGCGGAACGCGGGGGCTACGGTCTATTGGGCGGGCTCATCCCTATATCCGTCGGCGTGAGCTTTCTCGTCTACTACCACATTGTGACAAATGAACGGGGCCAATGAGCGACAATTCCGCTCGGGACCAGGAGGATCTGGCTGTTGTTCGCTCGGTCTTGGACGGCGATCGAAACGCGTTTCGCCGGCTGGTGGAGAAGTATCAGCCGGCGGTGGCGGCCATCGGCAGGCGAAGCGTCGGCGTGCGCGAGGACCTCAAGGACTTCGTGCAAGACGTTTTTCTGAAAGCATTTACGCATCTCGGGCAGTTTTCCGGCAAAGGACGATTCTACTCCTGGCTCATGCGTATCGCCTATACCACGGCGATCAACCGGAGTCAGCGCAAGAGTCCTGAGGTTCCTACTGACCCGGAGTTACTCTCGCGTCTGTGGCACGCATCCCGGGAGCGTGAGCCGGATCGTGCCACAGAGCGCACCGTGTTGTGGGAGTCGATCGTCGCCGCAATCAGCGAGCTTCCCGGGCAGCTCGCCCTGTCGGTGGAGCTCTTCTTCGTAATGGGCCTTCGCTACCGGGAGATCGCAGAGATGACCGGCGTGCCGGTCAACACCCTTAAGTCCCACATCCGTCGCGCACGGCGCTTACTGCAAGAGCGGTTGGACCAGTCCATGTTGGAGGATCACGATGACCTGTAACGAAATCGAAAGGAGGCTTCTGGAACGGGACCACGACGAGGCCCTTAGTCCCAAGGTGGTGGCTCACTTAAGGGAGTGCCCGAGGTGCCGTCGCCTGGCGAAAACGCTCGAGGTCGCCGAGGGTGACCTGATGATGGCCTCGGAAGCCGGAGCCGATCCCGATCTCGTGAGCGCCGTGATGATGAAAGTTGAGAAGAGCGAAGTGTATCCGGCCCGCACACATTCTCTTACTCGCTGGCTTTTCGGCGGTCTCTGGCTCGTGACCGCTCTTCTGGCGGTTCGACAAAGCGATCCGTTCCGATTTCTGCTGGGAAGCGTCGTGGGGCCGCGGGTCGATCTGTCGGTGATGGTGGTCACAGGCTTCGGAGTGGTGGCGTATTTGGCGGTCTTCGTCATCGCCAACGGCGATCGGCTGGAGGAGATGGTCCATAATCTGGTGAGACGTAGCGGCCCCGGGCGCAGCTAAGACGGATCGGCCGGCGGTCACGCCACCGAAGGCGTGGCCTTTCGCAGCGACCTGAAACTAATGAGCCGATCGTTCGCCTCGTCCCAGAGATTCATATTCACTGATTCAAAGCTATGTCTGACGGTGAGGTAATCCTTCAGCCTGAGCTCCGGAATGTCGTCAAGGCAGCGCTGCAGGTTGTAGTTGGGGATACGGGGGCGCAGATGGTGGACGTGATGGAGGCCGATATTGGCGCTAAACCACTGGAACAGCTTGGGCAATTTGTAATAGGAGCTCCCTTCCATGGCGGCGTCCACGGTGTGCCATTCCTTCTCGCGCTTCCAATACCCTGGGTCGAACTGGTGCTGCACATAAAAGAGCCAAATGCCTGCCATGCCTGCAAAGTACATAATCGTTAGCTGAATGAGCAAATAGTTGCCAAGCCCAATGGTTACGGTTGCAACGAGTACGATGGCTGCAATAGCGCCATTGGTGATCCAGACGCTCCTGCGTTGTCTCTTGTTGTCCAGTTTATGCGGCTTTCGCTGAGCCACAATAAATAGTAACAGCGGAGCGACTCCGAACATGAAGACCGGGTTCCGGTAGATCCTGTAGGCGAGACGTTTCCACCATGGGGAGTCGATGTACTCCTGCGCGGTCAACGTCCATACCTCGCCGATGGTTCGCCGGTCGAGGTTGCCGGAAGTGGAGTGGTGCACTCCATGTCCGTGTTGCCAGGAACCGTAGGCGGTAAAGGCGAAGACTCCGAGGATGTGGCCCACGATCCGGTTCGCCTTCTGGCTCTTGAAAAAGGAGCCGTGGGAGCAGTCGTGAAACAGCACGAAGAGGCGCACCATGAAGGCAGCAGCCGGAATCGAGAGAAGGATGGTCGCCCAGGCGGGATATCCCGCCTCTATAGATAGGTACATCAGTACGGCAAGTCCGAGGTAGGGGATTAGAGTATTCGTTAGCTGCCATACCGCACGCGCGGTGGCAGGTTTTTCGTACGCTTTGAGCTGAGCGACCCAGCTTGGTTTTTCCTGGTTACGTTCCATGCATGAGACAGACACGAAACGTCAGGTTTGGTTGCACCGTTTGTGTAACTTGTTCATGTCACGATGGGATCTACAGATTCAACGGGACACACGGCAT
Organism: Spirochaetota bacterium; assembly: GCA_009908735.1. Next base: position 6,040 of record JAAAOR010000039.1, read on the forward strand.
GCCCCATGAGGTCGCAGTCGCCCTGGGGAGCACTACTCCTCCATCGCCTCCGGTAGTAGGCGGCGGAACTCGGCCCGGACGACCTCGTAGCACTCGCAGACCCGCGCCTCGAGGCCGGGCCTGTCGAGCACGGTGATCCTTCCGCGTTTGTAGTGTATCAGCCCCGCCCGCTGGAGTTTACCCGCCGCCTCGGTTACCCCCTCCCTTCTGACTCCGAGCATGTTGGCGATGAGCTCTTGTGTCATTCCGAGCTCATTGGACGGCAGCCTATCGAGGCTCAAAAGCAGCCATCTGCACAGTTGCTGGTCTACGGTGTGGTGGCGATTGCATACCGCCGTCTGCGCCATTTGGGTAATCAGCGCAAGAGTGTAACGCAGTAACAGTTGTTGCAGGGCCCCGGAGCGGTCGAATTCCTCCCGAAGGAGATTGGCACGCATTCTATACCCCTCTCCGGCGCTCTGGACCACGCCGCGATTCGGCATGGTATCGCCACCCATGAACAGTGCGATTCCGACGACGCCCTCTCTGCCCACAACGGCGATCTCCGCGGAAGCACCGTTTTCCATGACATAGAGAAGCGATACTATTGCCGTTGTGGGGAAATAGACCCAGTCGAGCTTGCCGCCCGACTCGTAGAGCACCTCCGCGAGAGGAAGAGAAACCGGCTCGAGGTGTGGCGACAGCCTCCTATACTCCTGCTCCGGGAGAACCGAGAGTAGACGGTTTTGCCGCGGATTCGATCCTGTGTGTCCGGATGAGGCGATGAGCCGTTCCTCCCACATCCTATGGTTGTATAGGGTAGTGTCGTTGTCAATAGCGCCTCTTTATTCGCGTATCCCCGCTGCGGGCTTTCGTCTGGAGGGCATCGCGTATCTCGGCGTATTCGTCTCGGGCTGCCTCCATGGCCTGGTGCCAGTTCACCTCCGTAACGGTGGCACCGCCAAAACGATTGTGTGCCTCTACATGTCTCCCGTCGGTGCGCTACCGCACCGACTGTTCGACAAACTGTTCGTACGCTTTCTCACGTGACAGGAGGCCAATCCCATGTGGAAAGACATATTCAATAGAAACTCAAAAACACCCGGCAAGATCTCGCTCTGGCATATACTATTAGTCTTCCTTCTCTTGACCGCCGTGCGCCCTCTGTTGGGCTCTCTCTTCGGGAGCGGCCCGAGAGACTTCTCCTACAGCGAGTTCACCTCGGCGGTCGTGGCGAACGCGGTGGAAAGCGTCACCATCGGCGCCGAGCGCATAGACGGCGTCCTCGCCGACGGAAGCTCCTTCAAAACGGTGCGCGTCGAGGACTCCTCGCTTTTGCCGATCCTGCGTGAGCACGGCGTAGCGGTGCGCGGGCGCACAAGCAGTAACCTTCTTGGATGGCTATTTCCGTTGGCGCTTATGTTCGGCGTATCCTTCTGGATGATGCGGCGAATGAGCGGCGGGAAAGGGGGTATCGGTTCCGGCCTTTTCTCTTTCGGCAAGAGCAAAGCGCGCATGACTGAAGGTGAGCAGAGCGGCGTCACCTTTGAGAATATCGGTGGTGCCGGAGAAGCGGTCGCGGACCTGCGCGAAATCACCGAGTTCCTGAAGAGCCCCGACCGCTTTCAGCGGCTCGGCGGTAAGATGCCCAAAGGCGTGCTCCTTGTGGGACCCCCGGGAACCGGTAAGACGCTTCTGGCGAGGGCAACGGCCGGGGAGGCGGGAGTTCCGTTCTTCTCTCTCAGCGGAGCGGAGTTTGTGGAGATGTTCGTTGGTGTCGGCGCCTCGAGAGTCCGGGATCTTTTTCAGCAGGCAAAGACCAAGGCCCCGGCGATCGTTTTTATCGATGAGATCGACGCCATAGGCAGTCGGCGATCCGGCGGCGTGGGAATGCCGACAAACGACGAGCGAGAACAGACGCTTAACCAGCTTCTCGCCGAGATGGATGGATTCCAGCCGACCACGGGGCTCATTCTCATTGCCGCCACCAATCGACCGGAGGTGCTCGACCCGGCGCTCCTTCGCCCCGGTCGTTTTGATCGGCGGGTAGTGGTGGGGCTGCCGGACCTCGCCGGACGCCTGGAAATACTCGAGATACACACCGAGGGAATCACCCTTGCCCCCGACGTGAAGCTCGAGAAGCTTGCCCGGATAACGCCGGGATTCTCCGGCGCCGATGTGGCGAACGTCATTAACGAGGCGGCGCTCCTGGCTTCACGGGACGACAAAGAGGCGGTTTCCGCGGGAGACTTCGATAGCGCCATCGAGCGTGTCGTTGCGGGCTCGGAGCGCAAAACCCGCGCCATGAACGAGCGGGAGAAGCGGGTAGTGGCGGCGCACGAGGCCGGACACGCCCTGGTTGCGGCCCTGATTCCCGGAGTTGATCCGGTGCACAAGGTGAGCATCATTCCCAGGGGCAACGCCCTCGGCTACACCTGGCAACGGCCGGTGGAAGATCGCTACATAATGGGCCAGGAAGAGTTGCAGGATCGCCTGGCCGTACTCCTCGGGGGACGGGGCGCGGAGCGGCTCGTATTTACGGAGAACTCAACGGGAGCCGTCGACGACCTTGCGCGCGCCACAGATCTGGCACGAAGAATGGTGACCGAGTACGGTATGAGCGAGGATCTCGGCCCGGTACGCCTCGCTTCGGACACGGAGGCGCAATATCTCGGTGCCTCGGGACATCTGGATGCCTCGGTGAGCGCAACAACCGCGGCGAAGGTGGATATAGAAACCGTCCGGATCGTTCGGGACGCTCTTAACAGGGCGATTGGCCTTCTTACAACGAACCGGAGCGCTTTGGAGGCCCTGTCACAGCTCTTGAGCGAAAAAGAGACGGTAAGCGGTGAAGAGATTGAAGGGATTATTGCCGGGCGGAGAAGGGCCCATCCGGAAAGCGCGGAGGTTTCGGGGAATAACGGCCGCGCGGATCCCCTCGCATCAATTCGTTAGTCGTCCTCGAGGAGGGCGGCAAGAAGATCGTCGACGGATACCGTCGCAATGGTAGTGGCCCGGTCGCTCATCGCATAGGGCATGATCAGACTCCGGCCGTGGAGAAGAGATCCGCAACTGTAGACCACGTTCGGCACGTACCCCTCCCGTTCCGCTCCTTCCGCGGTGATCAGCGGCTGCGAGAGGCGGCCGAGTACCTTCGTGGGGTCGTCGAGGTCGAGCAACACGGCGCCGAGACTGTATGTTCGCATCGGCCCGACGCCGTGGGTGACTACGATCCATCCGGCCTCCGTTTCTATGGGGGAGCCGCAGTTACCAATCTTTACCGACTCCCAGGGGGCTTTCGGGCGCAGGATGAGAGTCGGGTCACTCCAGCTGTGAGGGTCCTCGGAGAACATGATGAGGATGTTCTCGTTATCCTGGCGCGAAAGCATGGCGTAGCGCCCGGCGATACGCCGGGGAAAGAGGGCCATTCCCTTATTCTGCACAGCGGAGCCGCCGAGGGTCATCACCCGAAAGTGCAGGAAGTCCTCCGTCTCGATGAGTTGCGGCGATATCCCGTGGCCGTTATACGCCGTGTAGGGCGCGTAGTACCGCGCCGATCCGTCGTCTTCCACAAAACGAACAAATCGCGCGTCCTCGATTCCGTTGCTTTCGTTCGAGCTGACCGGAAAGATAACGCGCTCGTCCACCGACAGTGTGGGTGGAAAATCGATGGCGTAGATCACCTTCTTCTTTTTGTAGCGGGGATTGGGCTGAATCTGGGCGAGGCTCGTAAACCCCGTGGTTGGGTCGAGTTCTATCTCGCCGTCGCCGTCAATCGTGCCTTGCCGAAACTGAATGGAGGAAATATGGCCCTCACCCACGCTGCGGAGGCTCATTATAAAGCGAGCTCCCCCCGGAGGCGCCTCCGACTGGTCCGGATGAAGGACAATGGAGGGGTTAAACAGTGCTGCGCACTCGAGGGAGTACTCACCGGAGAACTGGGCCCCGAGGAGGAGTCTTCTCGTGCGGGAGAGAGGAGTTTTGGCCGCAATATGAGGCGCCACGCGATCGTAATTCGCCAGAAGCGTTGACTCCAGGCCGCGATGACGACCGCCGAACAACCGGGTCACCGATTCCATCGAGCGGAGGGCATCCTCCTCGGTCAACGCCATGGTACGGTCTACGATTGCACCGAGGTGCCCTTCATCGGAGGGGACGAAGGGTCGCAGCACCACGCGCTCGCAGCGGGGCTCCAAAGTGAACGGATGGCGACGAATCAGAATCTTTTTCACGTTTGTTTTCCTTTGTCGACTGCGACCGGAAGTTCGGCCAGTTTCATCTCGGCCAGGGAAAGGTGAAAGGCGAGGGTCGACTCGGCGCCCTGATTTTCGTTTACCCGGTCCACGTGGAGGCCGTCGGCGCACCCCCCGGTGGCGGGGTCGTAGAGCGACAGGCCGAGGTCGTTACGCCCGAGAAACCACTCGAAGGAACGTCGTGCCCCGTGCCACCACCTTCGGTCTCCGGTGGCGCGAAACGCCGCCAAACAGGCGGAAACCATGGCCTGAGCCTCAACCGGTTGCTGGTCAAAGTCCGCCCTCTCACCTCCACGCGCGTAGAATCCGTTGCTTCCGATGGGACGGAAGTTCCCGGACTGGGTCTCCTGGATGGAGTCGAGCCATCCGAGCGTCTCGAGCCCGAGTTCCATGGCTCGGGCATTCGGCATCGAACGCCCGCTCAGCAGGAGTGCCTGGGAGAGGCGCGGGTTTTCGTAGGTTGCTCGCTCTTCGAACCAGGGCCACTCATCGGTGGCGCACTGCTCCCACGCATGTACCAGGCGGTCGGTCAACTCTTGGCGCATATCCATAATCGGCTCCGCACCGGGGTAGTAGCGCAAATAATAGTGGAGCCCGATCAGGGTGAACGCCCACGCCCGAGGAGACGTGAAGGTTCGTACCGTTTCAATTCCCTCTTCGAGGAGCCGCGCCGAAAGCTGTCGGTGACCCGCCCCGTGAGCGCGGCCGGCCCCGATACCCAGTGCCCAGAGCGCCCTGCCGTGGCTGTCTTCGCTCCCCGCCTCCTCGAGCCACTCTCGGGTGAAACTCATGAAGTTCCGGAAGCGGCCGGTGTCACGATTCATGGCTGCAAGAAGGTATGAGAGGTAGCTCGACTCCTTGTCTCGGAGTTTCACGTGTGAGGAGGTTGCTCCTGTTTCATCGAGCAGGCAGCACAGCAGGAATGCCCGGGCGTTATCGTCGGTGCAGTATCCTTCCTGAAAGTCCGGCACATCGAACTTGGCGTGCTGGAGGATCCCCGTTTGATCGCTCATGCGAAGGAGATGGTCGAGCCGTAGCAGGGGAAGGTCGTAGGGTCGGCCGTCCAATGTCCACTCCGCCAGAACCCGGCGAGACTCGACCTTGCGTCCGGCAACCGCGTCCCGGAATGACTCGAGATACCGGTCGGCGGCGGCGGGCCATATCATATCGCGCCCGATTCGATGGGCCTCCCGTCTTGTGCGGTCGAGGAGCTGTGGGTTATCGAGGTAGTCGGTTACGCCGGCGGCGATCGCTTCCGAATCCCGGAAGGGCACCAGGGTGCCTCGTCCCTGGGCGAGCAACTCCTGCGCGTGCCAGTAGGGGGTGGACACTACCGCTTTCCCCGCGCCAAAGACGTAGGCGAGGGTGCCGGAGGTTATTTGTGCTTCGTTGAGATAAGGCGTCAGATAGACGTCCGTGGCACCGATAAACTCTTTTAGCTCTTCGAGGGATACGAAGCGGTTATAGAAGATCACGTGGTCGCGGACGCCTTTCTCCTCGGCGAGTCGTTCCAATCCGAGGCGGTAGCTCTCTCCGTTGGTGGCAACGAGATGAGGATGCGTGGCGCCGAGAATCAGGTAGATCGCTTTCGGATGCCGAGCGATGATCGCAGGCAGCGCCTCAATCACGTACTCGATGCCTTTGCCGGGGCCGAGGAGGCCGAAGGTAAAGAGCACCTCCCGACCCTCCACACCGAACTGGATCTTGTAACTCTCCGAGTCGACGAAGGGCATGTCCGGAATGCCGTGCGGTATGAGCTCAATTTGCTGCTCCGACACCCCATAGGTATCCGTGAGAATCTCTCGACCCTTTTCGGCCATCACAATCAGCCGATCGCTGCGCCGGATGAGCTCGTCCATCACGTTTCGTTGGGCGGGGTCGGGATTCCCAAGGATGGTATGCAGGGTCGTCACCACCGGCATGCGCACCTCTTTCAGAAGCGCAATCAGGTGGCTGCCGGCCTGGCCGCCGTAGATCCCGAACTCGTGCTGCACGCACAAAACATCGGCCTTGGAGAAGTTCAGGAGGTCCGCCACGCGCCTGTAGGAATCGAGGCTTTGCTCGGCAAGCTCAAAGCGTACCCGACTCGGATAGTCATATCCTTGGGCAAGATCATTGACGGCACAGGCGTAGACCTCGGAGGCCGGAGAGGCGGTGGCAACTGCTTCACATATGTCGGAAGTGAAGGTCGCGATCCCGCAGAGCCGGGGAACGAATCCACCAAGAAACGCAATTCGTTCTACAGACATTCTTTCACTGTGCTCTTTGGCATTGGGCCTCCGTTCTCGGCAACAACTCTCTGCAACTGCTCTCTGCTGAAGATACGGCTTTCTAACCGAAAGAGTATCTTTTCCCCCGACGAATGAGTATCTTATTTGTAGAGCCGCGAGCGGATGCCGTTCTTCTTCCCGCGACTTCCGCGGATCCGATGCACTACAGACTTCAACACCATAGATCGGGTTAATGTACTAACCGAACTCCGTCAGATCAGCCACGGTTAAGGACGGAAGGGAGAGACCCATGGAAAAGAACGAGAAGAGAACGATGTTCATTAATCGCGTTCTGTCATTTGCCGCCGGCGGCCTGCTTGTCTTTGCGGTGATGAGCTTCACCGTGGTCAACAGTGCCAAAGCCGAGAACAAGGAGCTTTCTCAGGCTCTTGATACCTCGAGGTTCGAGGCTGGTCGTCTTCTGGAGGACGCCAGGGCGCAATTGTCGGCCGGAGACTACGAGGAGGCGGAAGCTTCCTTGACGGTACTGTTCGCCAACCAGCCGGGCTCGCCGGAGGCCACCGAAGGAAAAGCTTTGCTTGCCACGGTGAAACAGGAAGCAGCCGCAGCCGACCAACGATGGGAAGCAGCGCTCCCCTCCATCCGAAAGGAATGGACCGAGACGATGGCGGCTGAGCTCCGGGCGGAACTCGAAGCGAATCGAGCCAAGTTCGAAAATGACTTGGAAGCGACCATCAACAAGGCTTGGGAGAAAGCGCGCTCCGATGTGCGAGTTGAGTGGAGCGGCGAACAGCAGTCCTAAAAGCAACGCTCGCGTAGCATAGCTAAGGCCCGCCTTCCCGGCGGGCCTTTTTCGGTCCGTACCTGCATCAGGCTTCCCGTACACTGACTTATCTGCTAAAACCGGGAGTCGGAACCCGTGCGGGCAGACACTTTATCGCTACCCCCAAACCGACCTGATTCTTTGTGCTACATTGCCCTCTTTATTCGTTCCCGGAGGAGGTCCGTGCTGGGCCAACCTTTACCGTTGTTCTCTTCATACCTGCGGCACGCCATCACCCCGTTTCCCTGGTAGCCCTCGAGGTCCTGTTCGTTGACTTTGATAGTGGGAGATCCGGCGAAATGGAGTTCCTGGGCTCGATCTAAGTCTTCGACTGCAATGAGCTGTACTGAGGCGTCTATCTTCTCCTCCACAAGGACGTCCAGAATATCGTTCCACGCCTGCCGGTACGACGGGCACGGGTCTGTGGGAGCCCGGCTCCGCCAGCAGCCGACGCAATGTCCACTCGAAGGGACAGTAGCTCCCCGATTTCCCTCAATGAGAAACCGAGCCGCTTGGCGTGGGCGATGAAACGCAACCGGTTGACCGCCTCCGGCGGAAACTGTCTGTATCCCGACTCGCTCCGCTCCCGGGAACGATAGCGTGCGGGGCCGCCGCCCGGCGGCAATCGGGAACTCGCGCGGATCGGCGTAAAGCAGCAGATAGCCGTTATGACGGCTACTACTATGCCGAACTTCATGAGCCGGTTCCTTCGAGGAGCACACGCGGTTGAATACACTACACTTGGAGAGCATTATTAGCATTGCAAGCATTGCTGTCACAGGAGCTGCCATGGCTACGTTGACCATACGGAACTTCGACGACGAGCTGAAGTCCCGTCTAAGGGTTCGGGCCGCACGGCATGACCACTCGATGGAAGAAGAAGCAAGATCAATCCTCCGAAACGCATTGTCGGATTCCGAGGACATCGAGGAATCGATCGGCATCGGAACTCGAATCCGGAAACGACTGGAAGGTGTCGGAGGTGTCGATCTCGGCATATCCGGGAGAACCGAGAAGCCTCGAATCCCTGAGAACCTCGAATGATCGTCCTGGACACGAACGTCCTCTCCGAGATCATGAAGCCGGAACCGGGACTCGAACCCGGACGGGCCTTACGGCCCAAAGGATTTTAAGTCAGAGGCTGGTATTGAAATAGCATGCGCAACATGCTATTCTTTTACGTGTGATTCAGTCATTCCGGGACGATGCGGGTGAAGACCTGTTTAATGGACGGAACACCAAACAAGCTCGCAAAACGTGTCCGGAATCTCTGTGGAGAGTGCTATCCAGGAAGCTGGATGCGCTCGATTCCGCCGAACGTCTGGAGGATCTTCGGATACCACCGGGTAATCGTCTCGAGCACCTCTCAGGAAAGCGAGCCGGACAACACAGCATCAGGGTGGACGAGCAGTATCGGATCTGCTTTACCTGGACCGAGGGTGGACCGGAGAACGTCGAGGTGACTGATTATCACGATGAGTGAGGGAGCATATGGTACGAGTACCTACTGATCGACAGCCTACCCATCCCGGAGAGATCCTGAGAGAGGAGTTCCTTGAGCCGATGGGCCTTACGCAACAGGAACTTGCGGATGCGATCCACGTTCCGTTTCAACGTGTTAACGAGATTGTCCGGGGGCGCCGAGCGATGAGCACTTCCACGGCACTTCGGTTGTCTCGATATTTTGGGACAACCGCAGGGTTCTGGATGAATCTGCAGCTACGGTATGATCTTTACAAGACCGAGCGTTCCGAGAAGGAAACCCTTGAGGACATCGAGCCTTTGCATCAAGTGGGCTGAGCTTGTTCTGCCGGAACCGGGACTCGAACCCGGACGGGCCTTACGGCCCAGGGGATTTTAAGTCCCCTGCGTCTACCAGTTCCGCCATTCCGGCGCGCACCTGCGGCGTGCCCGCGCATTCTACGGCGAGAGGCGGCGGGGGTCAATCTGATTTAACGAGGCCCCACTGCGGGAATATGCGCCACCCGCAGCCCGGTAGATGCGGCACGTATATAACACAATGTATTACCATAATGAAGAAAGAATTAAATGTCGTTGACATATTGGAGGGCGCGGAATATGGTTTGAAGCGATGAGTTCGCTACCGCCTCTCATCGCCACAACTCTGGGCTCTGCCGTGCTCCTGTTTCTTGCGCACGGGTACCTGCTGCGCACGCAGGGCTCCCGTGCCCTGTATCTGTGGACCGGGGCGTGGCTCGTCTATTCTCTGCGTTTCGTCGCGGCGTTTGCCGAGGAGGTTACCGGAGACGCGCCGTTGTTGCTGTGGTTCAACCAGGCTGCGGCGGTAATCACGGCGCTGTTGCTGCTCTGGGGCGCTCTCGCGCACACGCGCGGTCTGAACTCGCCCCCGTGGCCGTGGATCCTGCTTTCCGTGGGGCTGGGTGTCTGGCTTACCGTCGCAATCCCGCTCGGCGTGGCTCGGCCGATTGTATTTACTCCTGTGTTTTTGTTCCTGGCCGTCGCCAACGGTGTTATCGCTGTCGTGTACCTGACTACGTCGAGATTTACCCGGCACACCCGGGTCTTCGTCGGTGTCGTGTTCGCACTCTGGGGCCTGCACAAGCTGGACTACCCACTGCTGCGTGGCATACCGGAGGCGGCAACCTGGGGGTTCGCAGCGGGGGCGGTCCTCACGATGGCTGCAGGGGTGGGCCTTCTTACCGCCTATCTCGAGGAGGCCCGACGCAGTGCGCGTGAGCACGAGCGACGTTTCGAGGGTCTTGTGGACTCTTTAGACGACGTCGTGTTTACACTCGACTCCGAGGGGCGCTTCACGGGTGTATACGGAAACGCGGCGGATAAGATGCCGGTGACCCTCGACGGGGTTGTCGGCACAGTGGTCATGGACCTTTTTGGCCCAGAAGTCGGCCGGCATCACGCCGAGATGGTGCAGATAGCGCTCCGGCAGGGTCGGTCGGTGAGCTATGAGTGGAGCTACCCCGGCGCCGACGGGGCGCCACGCTATATGCTGACAACCCTTTCGCCCGTGCGACAATCCAACGGGCCATCCGGGGAGCTTGTCGGGATTGGGCGCGACATCAGCAACATGAAGCAGATTCAGTTGCGACTCGAGCGAAGCCTCGACGAAAAGGCGATCCTCCTCAAGGAAGTGCACCACCGCGTGAAGAACAACCTTCAGATCATCGTGAGCCTCCTTCGACTGCAGTCGCAGGATCTCGAAGACGGTGCGGCGAGGCGCGCGTTTCGGGACACTATGGCCCGTGTCGCTTCCATGGCCGAGGTGCACGAGCGGATCTACGAGTCGGATGACCTCGCCTCGCTGCCGTTTACCGCTTACCTTCAAGATCTCGGTAACCGCATTCTCAATCTCTACGCCGTGATGGGGCAGGGGGGCGAGCTTCGTGTTTCCGGCTCCCGCGATCGGCTGGAACTGGCTACGGCAATTCCTCTCGGCCTCATCGCGACCGAATTGATCTCCAACTCGGCCAAACACGGGGTGCGGGGCCGCGTGGATGGGCTCGTTACCGTCACCTTCGAGGCATCCGACACGATTTACACGCTTACCGTTACAGACAACGGGCCGGGGCTTTCGCCGGACTTTGCCCCGGGAGCGAGCCGAACGCTCGGGATGACTCTGGTCTCTTCCCTCTGCGATCAGCTCGGCGGAAATCTCACATGGGAATCGGATCCCGGGGCGAGCTTTCGGGTGACGGCGCCTCAACGGGCCACGGAGCAGTAGTTGACAACAGCACTCAAGCATAGCGACCTTTAGACCTATGAAGACGAAACTTTTTCTTATCATTGCCGTGCTTGTTATTGGGGCCGTTCCGGCCATATCGCAGGAAGTCGTCGATCTCACCGATCAATCGGGGGCCGTCAAAGAGGTGACCATCACGAACGAGGGCTACAACTACATGCCCAGCGAAATTCGTGTGAATGTCGGAGACACAGTCCGGTTGACTTACGAAAACGGAGGTGGGTTCCACGACTGGGTGCTGGATGAGTTCGACGCATCCACCCGACGTATCAGCGGCGGAAGCACCGCTACGATAGAGTTCACCGCCGACGAAGCAGGGACCTTCGAGTTCTACTGCAGCGTGGGAAACCACCGAGCCCTGGGTATGGTGGGGGACTTCGTCGTCGTAGAGTAAGCCCGGTGTCGCGGTGGTCCGGCTCCAAAGCCGGGCCCCGCGGGTGCCGCCAGTTGGGGCCCACGCTGCCGAGGTACTCGGCACCGCCGCGGGTTTATGCTCTTTGCTGCCGCACGTGGCAAGTCCGCGGGAGCCGTCCTCCCGTCGTTCGCCGCTTCCCTCATAGTAGCTTTACCCATTCGGTCCACAGCGCACTTTCCTTCGCAATCTCAAAGCCTGCCGAGTGATGTAGCGCAGCCCCCGCCTCATTTTGTTGCGAGCTTCTGCTATAGACCTCGCGGATCCCATCACGGCGAAGGACGTGGAACATATCGTCGAAAAGCTTCCGTCCGTAGCCGCATCTGCGATAAGTGCGCTCCACGGCGACGTCGAAGAGGTAGGCGGCCTCGGTGTTAGGACTTCGCCTCGGCCAGGGGGCGCAGCGGTAGCATCCGATGACGCGTCCGCTATCATCTTCGAGCAGGCGAATGATGTCGTCACGAAAATCGATGTGCTTAATAATGTCGTGCTTGAACTTCTCGCGCGAGAGCCCGAAACCCGACGACGCGGCGGTTTCAAAGAGAAGATTCAGCAGTTGGTCGAGATGCTCTGCGCGGTAATCAACGATTCGCGTCCAGGTGGGAGCCGAGGGCTTGCTCGAGGATTGCGCCCCTGCCGGGTTCCGTCTCAACCAGTCGAGCATGCACTCATCCCGAACGCGGAGCAGGCGGTCCGGTGAATCATCGATCCGCCCGTCGATCGAGCAACGTATGGTAAGCGCTGAGATCGGTATCCGAAGAAAACTGTATGCTGATCCGTGAGGTTTGCGGATCGACCGGTTGCGTGTACACGAGCTCCTCGGCCACATGAAATCTGCCGCTTCCGTCCTCGAGGGCGACGTCGAAGCTCTGTATATTTCCCGCCGCTATGGGCACCAGAAGCGCGATATCGTAGTGGCTCGCATCTATGGTGCGCGCCTCCACCTTGTGGCCGTCACTGAACTCGATGGTGACTGTTTGAAGCTCCGAGGGAAGCTCGTCGCCTTCGATGCGGGTGTGCCGCCGTCGCTCTTTGTGTCTCATATCGAACCGCATTCTACACCGCGCCCGGCACCGTCGCAACCGCGCTCCGAACGGCACTACGAGATTGGTCGTGAGGTGCGCCCGGTCACTCGGCCCCGAACTTCGCCTTCATCGCCGCGAAGTAATCCGCGGCCTCCTCTTCATCGACAACCTCCTCCGGCTCCGACTGCGCGATGAGCTCGGCGGGGATCTCCTCGAGGAAGGGAGAGGGACGGCATTCGATCTGCTCGCGCATGACCTTGCGAGTAAGGCAGGAGGTCATGAACAGGCGCTCTTTCGCGCGGGTAATCGCGACGTAAAACAGCCGCCGCTCCTCCTCGACGTTGCGCTCGGAGTCTTCGAGGGCCCGCGCATGGGGAATGATGTCGTCCTCCACGCCCGCGAGAAACACCACGCGGCGCTCGAGGCCTTTAGCCGCGTGAATGGTCATGAGCCCCACGCGTCCGCCGTTCTCGTCGTCATCGAGATTGTCCTTGACTTGCAGGCTGATGCGATTGAGGTAGTCGAAGAGCGAGGGCTCGAGCACGTCAGGGTCGTTTTCGTAGTCGCGGATGAACTCCACGAGAAACTGCACGTTTCGGAACTTGGCGGTGGCGGTGCGCTCGCTCTGCTGGTACTCCTGCACGAGGTGGCCCCAGTAGCCGATCTCGGTGATGAGCGAGGAGAGGATCTCCGACATCCGGGAGGCAGCCAGAAAGGCATCACGATAGCTCTCGATGAGCTCGATGAAGCCGGCCAGATCCTCGCGGGCCTTCGGCGCGAGGCGCGAGTCTTCGGCGGCAACAACCTCGCGAATGGTGGAGTACATCGAGAGCCTTTTTTTCTCGGCGACCTTGTTCAGCTCCTCGAGGGATTTCTTTCCCACGCCGCGGCGCGGAGTGTTTATGATGCGAAGCAGGCTGATGTCGTCGTCGTGGTTCGCCATCACCCGCAGGTAGGAGACGATGTCTCGCACCTCCTTGCGCTGGAAGAAGCTCTGCCCGCCGGAGACCCGGTAGGGGATGTTCTCGCCGAGAAAGGCCTCCTCGATGTGGCGGGCGAGACTGTTAGTGCGAACGAGAACGCCGATGTCCTCGTAGCGGATCCGGTCGCGCTGGGCGAGGCTCTTTATCTTCTCGGCGATGAAGCCCGCCTCTTCGCGCTCGTCGGCGGGAAAGTGCAGCTCGATGGGCCGACCGCCGCGCAGGCCCGTCCACAGCTCCTTGTGTTTGCGGTCGGTATTGTTCGCGATGAGGCGATTCGCCGCGGCGAGGATGGTGTCGGTGGAGCGATAGTTACGCTCGAGCTTGATCTCGGCAAGTTCCGGAAAGTCCGTTTCGAAATCCAGGAGGTTTCCGAAGTTCGCGCCCCGCCAGGAGTAGATGGACTGATCGTCATCGCCGACCACGCACACGTTTCGGTGTTTCTCTGCGAGCAGCTTCATGAAGCGGTACTGATCGCCGGAGGTATCTTGGAACTCGTCGACGAGGACGTAGCGGAACTGCTCCTGGTAGGCCTCGCGGATGTCGGCAAAGCGGCTCATCAGCTCGACCGGCAGGAGAATCAAGTCATCGAAATCGACCGCGTTGTAGAGCTTCATGTGCTCGCGGTACTCGCCGAACAGATCCTTGTAACGTCCCAGATCATCGTCCCAGCCGGCCCGACCCGTGCGTATACGGGAGAACTCGTTCAGTAACCACTTGAGCTCGCCGGGGTCGAGGGTAAACTTGATTTCCCGCGCGGTCTCTTTGAGAAGTGATATCTGGTCGGCGGTGTCGTAGATGCTGAAGTTCTCACGATAGCCGAGACGGGCGATGTGCTGCTTAAGCACCTTCACGCCGAATGCGTGGAAGGTGGAGCAGGTGAGGTTTCGAAGCGGCTTGCCCGTGAGTTCTTTCACCCGCTCACGCATTTCGCGGGCGGCCTTGTTGGTGAAGGTCAGCGCAAGAATGGCGCTCTGCGGCACTCCCCGGGAAAGCATGTTCGCGATGCGATAAGTGATGACCCGCGTTTTCCCTGAGCCCGCGCCGGCAATGATGAGGAGCGGGCCGTCGGTCGTTTCCACCGCGCGTATCTGCTCGGGATTGAGTTCGTTGTGGTAGGCGAGGCTTTGTGACATCGTTCAGGCCATGCTACAGATATTCACGGCTCATGCAAGGACCCCGGGCTCTGCCGTTGCTTTGTCCATGCTTGACGCTCTATAGCGGCCGCGGATACGGTATGGGACGTGAAGCTCAAAGCCGTACTCTTCGACCTCGATGGTACCCTGCTGGATACCCTACCGGATATTCGCGACGCCATGAACGCCGTCCTCGCCCGCCACGACCTCCCTCAGTACGATATGGAGTCCTACCGGGGGATGATCGGGTGGGGGATCGGACGGCTCGCGGAGCTTGCTATTCCGGAGGAGTTTCGCTCCGAGGTGGACGCAGCCGAGCTTGCCGAGGAAATGCGCCGGGCCTACTTGTCGCATCCGCTTGAGTCCAGCGTGCCCTTTGAGGGCGTGCCACAACTCATCGAGGCCCTTCATACGGCGGGTGTGCCGATGGGGGTGCTGTCTAATAAAGTGCACGAGCTCACACATCGACTCATAGCCAGAGCTTGGGGTGAGGGGGTGTTTCGGGCCGTTTACGGCGCACGTGACGACCTTCCGATGAAGCCGCACCCCGAGGCTGCCCAGCGTATTGCCTCCGAGCTCGGGGTGGAGCCGTACCAGGTGGTCTTCGTAGGCGATACCGCAATCGACATGGAGACAGCGCAGGTGGCGGGCATGTACCCGGTGGGTGTCGGCTGGGGCTACCGGGAGGTGGAAGAGCTGTGGATGCACGGGGCTGCCATGGTGGTCTCGAGCCCCGATGAAATACCGCCGCTCACTCTCGGCGGAGCACACGACGAATAGCGGCCAAGCGAACAAGCAATAGGAGACGACAGAATGGACCGACAGGAAATCGAACAGCGCGCGAAGGAATACATCGGACTTGAGAGTGATGAAGCGTTTCGCGACGGTGTACAGCAGCTCCTCGACAAAGGCGACTGGGATGAGCTCTCCGATCGCTTTTATACCGACCTCGAGTTCGGCACGGGCGGGCTCCGGGGCGTCATTGGCGGCGGATACAACAGGATGAACCCC
>JAAAOR010000120.1 GCA_009908735.1 Spirochaetota bacterium
TCACGCCCTCGTAGACGGGATCCGGGTTGAATCCCGCGACGCCACGCTCGTGCGCCGGGCCCGAGCCGTTCTCGAGGTGCGTTAGGAGATTACCGCTCTACGGGGTATCAAAAGTTTTTTTCCGAGTCGATGAGAATGGTCACCGGGCCATCGTTCGTGTAGCGGACCTGCATGTGTGCGCGGAAGACACCGGTGGCAACTTCGACCCCTATCTCTCGAAGCTTCTCGACAAAACGGTCGTAAACGGGTGTTGCAATCTCGGGCGGGGCCGCGCGATTGTAGGAGGGCCGCCTGCCCTTTCTCGTGTCACCGTAGAGGGTAAACTGCGAGACAACGCAGGCCGCCCCGCCGGTATCGAGGAGGGAGTGGTTCATCACTCCCTCCTCGTCCTCGAAAATGCGGAGGTTTGCGACTTTTCCGGCTACCTGCGTAATCTCCGGCTCGCCGTCCTCGGCGTTCATACCTAGATAGACTAAAGCACCACGCTGGATGGCGCCGACGATCGCGCCTTCGACTTCGATACTACAATTCACCACACGCTGTACGACAGCTCTCATACCCGGCTACTCCTGAGGGATGGCGCTACTCTCCGCCCGGCTGTATCCGCCGAACGGCAACGCCACGCAGTCCAGTTAGCTCGGCATCGGAAATAACCTCGGCGATGATCTCCACAGACATGGCGGACTCGATACGGGCGGCAAAGCCCAGTCGTACCGGGACAACACCCTCGAGCACCTGCTGATTTTCGTATCCCACGAGAAGATCGAAGTTGATCGCCTCGTCACCCACACTCACATTTGCCGCACGCCCGCGCCACTTTACGTAGCATCCCTCGTAGAGCCAGGGCTCCTCGGAGACCGCACGATAAGAGAAGTTTTCTCCGAAGTTCGTGAAATCCGGCTCGCGGAGGTAGTCGGTGAGGAGAAGCGCCCGCTCCTTTAGGGCCGAGGACGCATTTGAGTGCAACAGTCGGTTTATGGCGCGGCGGGCGAGGTTATCCTCACCGTCGTGAAAATGATCCCGAATTCTGTCAAACAACCGTTCCACCTCTCCCTCGGTGAGGATGTAGCGGAAGTCGCCGGTGTACTGAATGAGCTGTTCACCTTCGGTGTCGAAATCCAGTACTCCCGCGCCTTGCCGGTGCTCGGTGGGTGACCGGTCGAGCAGATCGCCCCACGGTATGAACAGGGACCCGAGCGCGACGACGGCAACAAGCGCACCGGTGCCCGCCCACAGGGCCGCTTTGCGCAACGGAAAGGGCTTCGCGGGAAGGATTCGGTTCATACGGCCGTCTCGAAAGAGTTCCGTTGCCTCCGCCTGCGTCTCTGCGCCTCGCAACGCCGCGAGGCCCCGTCGGGCCTGAGGGTTTCGAGGATCCACGTCCAGCACATCCAACCAGAGGCGGAGGGCGTCCTGAGTCTCGTTTCTCCGCAGATGAACCGCGGCAAGACCGAGGAGGGAATCAACATCATCGGGGGCAAGCTGCCCGCTCCTGCTGAGGTAGGAGTACGCCCCCCCGAAATCCCCCACTTGCAGGCACGACATGCCGAGCAGATAGTAAAACCGAGGGTGCTCCCGGTACATGTACACCTGCGGCTCGAGCAGATGAATGACATCAGAGTAGCGCCCGGAGGCGAAGAGACGGTCCGCCTTCTTGAGTTCCTTGGTCTTCATTCGGGTGCGGCTACTGCGTGTCGTACGCTTCTTTGCGATTTTCGAGCTGTCGAAGGATTTCCTCGACCACCTCAACGTCCTCCGCGTTGAGCTCCTCGTCTTCGGAAAGAAGCGTATCGATTTCGTCGATGAGATCGTTAACCGATATGAGCTCTTCGCGTGCGGTCGGGTCATCGAGCTCTGCCGCGGGTTCGGTGGCGGCTCGATCGAGAAGCTCAGCGCTTTCGGTGCGGGCGATGGAATAGTCCTCGTAGCCCTCGGCCTCGAAGTTTCCAACGAGCGTCGTGATGCGTCGCGACGCTCCCGGTGCAAGCTCTTCGCCACGGTAGTACACCGCGACCGCTGAGTCGTCAATGGAGTACGGGAGCAGGCTAAATGTGCGATCTGTATTCACAGTGTAGTCGTAGCCGGCTTCCGAGAGTCGTTTCCAGTTGGCGAAGACCACACGTTCCGCGCTCGTTATGCCCTCCCCCGCGATGAGCTGCTGAAAGCCGACACCCTCACGCTCGGGATGCAGGGTGGCCCACCACGAGCGTCTCGCTGACGGAGTAATTCTCGCTTCCGAGCGAAGGCGCTCGCCGTCGGCGAGCAAAAAATGTGTTTCCCGGGACTCCGCAAGGTGCGTGTCGAAAAGATACCGCGCCCCGACCTCGCGAGCTATTTCGGAGACGTTCTCGATAACGAGCTCCACGATCACTGCATTCGCCAGACGTGCATTCGTCGATGTAACAAGGGAAAACCGCTGGGTTATTCGCAGTTCACCGGATTCCCACACAAACGCAGCCCGGCTGCCCGCCTGTCGCTCAACGCGCAGATCAAAGCGTGGCCCGCCGCCGAGCCTGTATATGTTGTTTCCATCGCGGATCCGGATTCCCGACGTTCTCGGATCGGTATCGTCTATGAGAGGAATGTAGCGATCCTGCTGGAGATCGTCCCGATAATCGAGGGAAAATCGACCACTCTGTTCGTGCAGCACGAGCCTGATGCGACCCTCGGTGAGCTCGAGGGCGGAGACCTGCCACGCGGCGACAGTTGTCAGAAGAAGCAAAAGAAACGCACGCCTCATCACATTCCCCCCGCCCCGGTCGCTCCGAGCTGATTGAGGTAGAACTCTTTGAGCTCAAGGGCCCGTGATTTGCTCTCCAGGAGCTCACGCTCCAGGGTGCTCACCGGAGCACCCCCACGCGCCCCCCCACTCGCGAGTCGCTGTCTGAGGTCCCGAATCTCGCGGTCACGGTCGGCAACGTCCGACTCGAGCTCCGAAACTTTTTCGCTGAGGCGATCCAGCTCCGCGCGGAAATCCCCTCCCGCGAGTCGTCGCAGGCGCTCGCGATACTCGCTCAACGCCTCCTCGTAGGTACGCTCACGTTGCTCGAACTCGTCGATTGCATTGAGATATTCCTGGTGACTCCAGCGAAGGAGCTTCAAAAGCGATTGCTCTCGTCTGCTGAGCTCGATAACCGAGAGGCGGTACTCTGCGGCCTCCGCGCGAAAGCTCTCGGGGTACTCCTGGGTGACGGTACGGAACACCTGCGCAGAGCGTTCGAACTGCCCAAGCGCATACAGCGACTCACCTATCCAGTAGTAGGCGTTCGGCAAAAAACGGGAACTCGGGTGTCGCACGAGGAAATCCTCGAGTGCGCGGATGGCTTCTTGGTAGTCTTCCTGTAGATAGAGCAGCCGACCACGCTGATAGGCAGCTTCCACCGCAAAACGGTGTTCGGGGTAGTTTTGCAGGAAGAACTCGAGGTTTTCCGCCGCCTCCTCGAGGCGTCCGGCGGCCAATGCGGAACGGCCGATCCAGAAGTATGCATCTGGGCGATAGGCCTCGGCCTCGGGAGATGAAAGAAGTTCCCGAAACGTAACCATGGCCTGCTCATAGCTGCCATTGCGAAAATCCTCCAGCCCTTCTTCCAGAATTCGTCGGGCGGAATCCGCATTCTGAGCTACCGTTGACATCGTTACGAGTAGTAGCACGACGACAATCGTCGCACGAGCAGTCGTTATCATGAAAAGCCGATCTCCTATTACTGTGTCGACCTGGTAACCCGACGACCTGATACCGCAATCATAAATCATGACTCCGTCTATGGCAAACCCGCGGTCGTTGACTAGCTGGGGCAGAATGCTGTATTAATATAGATGAAGCAGAGAATTAAGGGGACTATGTCTCAAGAGCAACAGGGCGCACGCGGAGAGCCTGTCGAGAGTCTCCTGAGGGCGGCTTACGAGCACACGAAGAATAGAGGACTTCATGACGCCGGAAGGAAACTAGAAGAGGCGCTGTCGGTTGATTTCGATAACACCGAAGTCGTAACTGCGCTGAAATACGTCAACTTCTGGAAAGATCGCGATTCCTCCTCACGGGAGGCTTCAAGCGGGTTCGAGCGGGGCGAGTACCTCCTCGGTCAATGGAGACTGTTCAACGCATTCGTTCGCCGTGCAGGAGAAGTATCGGAACGGTTTCTTTACGCTATTCGACAGTACGCATTCGGCGAAGCGCTCGACGAATTTGAGCGCAGTGCAGATGAGTCCGGTGGACATGACCCGGAGATCCTACTCCGCAGGGGTCGCTGTTACAAGGGAACCGGTGAATACGACAAAGCCCTCGAGGTTTTGTCCAAGGCGGCTCGTACCCGCTCGGATGACCCGCATGTCCTCGCGGAGCTTGCCGATTCCTATGCCTTGGTCAATGAGATCAGCAAGGCAAAAGCCTTCTTTCGTGAAGCCTTCTTTTTGGGTCCCCAGAAAGTCGATATCGGGACGCTCGAGTCGGAAATGATCGGGCGGCTCATAAGCAAGCTACGGGAGCTCGGGTATCAGAGCCCGGCGCTGGAAGAGTGGCTTCCGGTCTATGGAGTGCTATACGGGGTATTCTCCGTGAAACGAGAGCTTAGATCTATCGAGTACGGGAAGCTCAAACAGTCGATCTATGCACTCGAGCGTGAGTATCACGACAAGCCGGATCCAGAGGGCGTCGTGTGTGCAAAGCTCCTCAATCGATACTTTTGGTTGATAGATCACTATACCAACACGCAGGAAGACCAAAGCAAAATAGACGAGGTATTGCTGAAGATCCGTAGCACGAACGAGAGGATCTACAGCCAGTACGTCAGCTAACACAGGGGAGAGATATGGTGGAAGATCAAAAAACAGAGCAGGATACGGTGGAACAGCCCGAGCACGAGCTGGTCCAATCGGTTGCCGAGCAGCTCAACCAGGAAAAATGGACGCGCGCCGCCCTCAACAACTATACCGTCAACAATTTCAAAGAGCTGGACGAACTTCTCGATCGCATTATCAACGAAGAACTCGAGAACCAGATACTCGAGCTCTGCGAGGAACATCTCCATCACACCAAGAACAGCATCATCGCGCTGTATCTCTCCGGAATTATCAGGCTTCGCAACCAGGCGGTTGATGACAGCAACATTGTGATGCTGATAAACATCTTTACCGACAACCGCCGGTGGAACATCGTCGAGTACCTGGCAAACAGGATTCTGGACTTCGGCGAGAACCGTTTTGCTTTGCGAACACTTGCCGACACCTATAACAGCGAGAATCAACGCGAAAAGATGTACGACGTCTGGGAGCGTTTAATCCGTGTCGACTACGAGGAGGCGGATATTGTTCGTCATCTTGCGGAGAAGCGAGAGGAAGAGGGCGAGCTCGAAGATGCGGTCGACTACTACAAGAAGGCTCTGCACCGCTACATCAACAAGAAAAACTTCAACAACATCAAAGAAATCTGGCACCGGCTTATTCAGTATACGCCGGAGGACAGCGAGTTCTTCGACCACGCCGAGGGAAAGATTGCAAAGATGGTCTCGGAGGACCGCGCCGTCCAGCTCCTCGAGGACCTCTACCCTCACTACAAGAAAGAGGGGAATTGGGACCGTGCGATCGAGATTCTCAAACGAGTGCTGATCTACGATCCGAAGAACCCGTGGGCCAGAAAAGAGATTGTCGAGTGTTACAAGGAAAAGTACGCCGACCACAGCCACCTCGACGAGTACATCCGCATCTCGAACCTCAATCAGAGCTGGAGAAACGTCCACGACGCAATCGCCGATTTCGAGAAGCATATTTCGTTTGATTCGGGGAACTTCGTCTTCCACCGCAGCTGGGGCGTCGGCATCATCCGCAAGATCGATGGCGACTCGGTGGTCGTCGACTTCGCCAAAAAGCGCGGTCACAAGATGTCTCTCAAGATGGCGGTGAGTGCCCTCGATATCCTGCCCAAAGACCATATCTGGGTGCTTCGAAGCATCGCGGATAAGCAAAAGCTGCACGACAAGGTCAAAAACGACCCGAAATGGGCCCTTAAAACCGTCATCAAAAGCCTCGGTAACGCGGCTGACATGAAGAAGGTCAAAGGCGAACTCGTCCCCTACGTGCTCACGCAGCGCGAGTGGTCGTCGTGGAGCACCAAGGCGCGGCAAGTTCTCAAGACGGACAACGAGTTCGGAAACCTCACCGACAAGCCCGACTACTTCATGGTGCGCGAGCAGCCCATCACCTTTGCCGAGAAGATGTACAACAAGTTTCGGGCCGAGAAAGATTTCTTCGGCCGGGTGAAGGTGCTTGACGAGTTCCTCGAGCAGTCTGCCGAGGAAGCGGCGGAGTCAACGGAGTCGGACCTCTTCCGAGAGATGTTTGAGTACTTTGCCGGATTCCTGCGCTCGCAAGCGGTCGTCAATGAACAAGTCGTCGCAAGTTATCTCGTCGTGAAGCGTATCACCGAGCGCTTTACCTTCCTGAGCCCCGGCGTAGAGCTCGACTTCGGCAAGCTCTTCGAGCAGATCGGCAGCGTCGAGGAGGTATTCTCGCGCATCGACAACAGCGCTCTCAAAAGCGAGTTTCTCGAGCAGATCAAGCAACACGTGCAGGACTGGCCCGATTACTATGTCCGGTTGTTTCCCTTTCACCTCTCCCGCGATATCATCTACGAGCTCGAAACCCGGGGCCACGTCGATCGCCTGAAGGACATGTTCTTCGGTATTTTCAACAACTACCGCGATATGCGCGCACCGTTCGTCTGGATGGTTCGCCACTGTGCCTCCGATAAGTGGTTTCAGTCTCTGCCCGTAGACTACGAAAAGCTGCTGATCGCCATGGTCCACCTGCTCGACATCACCGCGCGGGAGATCGATAACCGGCGCGATGTCAGCGTGAATCGCAAGCTCAACCGCCAGATCCACACCTACTTGTTCAAATCCGGGAACCTCGCCGACTACATCAGCGGTGCCGACGAGGAAAGTGTCAACCGCATCTTTAGCCTGGTAAGCGACGTTAAGGACCTCGACCCCTCTCTGGTGATCGAGATCAAGCAGCGTGTTCTCGACCGCTTCCCGGACTTCAAGTTCCACGGTGAGGGCGAGGCCGAAATCGTAAGCCGCGGGCTCATCGTCACCCCGTCGAGCTATGAGGCAAAGCAAAAGCAGCTCAAGCACATCCACGAGGTAGAGGTGCCGGAAAACTCTCAGGAGATCGCCGAGGCGAGAGAGCATGGAGACCTCAAAGAGAACGCCGAGTACAAAGCCGCAAAAGAGCGGCAGGACATGCTAAATACTACTGCGGCGAGGCTGCAGGAAGAGATCGAGCGTGCGCAGATCGTCCGTCCGAAAGACGTAGACGATTCGGCCATCACATTCGGTACGAAGGTAAAGCTCTACAACAGAGATTCCGGCGAACAGGAGGAGTACACGGTGCTCGGACCGTGGGAATCGAACCCGGAAGAGTCGGTCATCTCCTATCTCTCGCCGCTCGGGAGCAAGCTATACAACCACAAAGAGGGAGAGGACCTCGAGCTGACGATCAACGAGCGCCAGTACAACTATCGCGTCGAACATATCGAAGTCGCACCGTTTAGCTAAACGCGAACGGCGCGACGAACGGCCCTACGGGGCCGGCGGCGGGGCGCCCTCCCCTCCGTCCTCTTCCCCGCCACTCCCCGCCCTGGCGGACTCCGGAACCGATCTGAGGTCTCGGTTTATTCGTTCCACTGCAGCATTGACGTCAGCGGTGGAGCCGCGCATGCGCCGTTCGAAGCGCCGAAAGCGTCGGGGTCGGATGTCTGCATCCTCCGCGGGCTCTACGCTCATCGCGGAGATCGTCGTAGCCCATGTCACGAGCTGCCGACGCAGCTCCTCGAGAACGACGCGGTAGGCCGCCGGCCCCTCGCGTTCTACTGCATCGGCTACGGTGGTCAACCGCCGGGAGAGCTCGCCGAGGGCTGCCTCAGCTTCGCTCAACTCGGCTTCGCGTGTAAGCACCGGAGACGGGACCTCGGAGGCGGGACGATCGCGTGCGGCTCCCTGTTGGGCAAGAGCGCCCGGCGCGAGAAGCATCGTCAGCACCCCTGCGAAAACCAACGTGCTGATGCTCCGGGCCCGGTTACGGCACGTATCGGCGTTAAAGCTGTTCGAGTACGGTTTCGGCGTTTTGTCTGACCGCCGGGTGGTTCCCTTCATCGGATTTCTCCTCGACTTTTGTTTTGAGTCTGAGTATGCGATTCCTCCCGATACCGCGGAGGCCGAAAACCTGGACAGCTGGGTCGGGATGCGTCAGAAACTTCGAGTACAGCTCGGCAAGTGCCTCATCTTCTTTGTTGGAAAGCTCCCGGGCAATGAAGCCCAGAAGCCGCGGTTGGGCCACCGACCACTCAGCCTCGACGGCTCTTTCGAGTACGTTGATAGACCCGGAAAGATCATGCTCCATGAGCGCGCCGGCAGCCGCGAGTCGGGCATTCATCGGGTTATCGCTGTCGAGAAGATACTCCTCCACAAAGCTCATGGCTCTTCCCGTGCCTAGCTTTACAAGCGTGGCAAAGGCCTCCGACCGCACCCGCTCCTCGGGATCCTGCTCGGCTTTGTAAATGACGGCGGGCACCGCGTCGGTCATGCCGTTCCGCGCCACGCCCTGCAGGGCAAACTGACGCACGCGCCACACCGAGTCGCGCAACGCCGCCATGAGAGTCGGCTCGGTCTGCGGGTCCTCGAACCGGCTCAGCGCCGATACCGCATAGGCCCGAACCACTGCATCTTCGGCGGAAACCATTTGCTTGAGCACCCCGAGCGCTTGTGGATCCCCGATACGGCCGAGGGAGTCGGCGGCGTACCCTCGGATAAGTCGTGCCTCATCATCATTTTCTGCAATGTTCATGAGTACGTCGATGGCAGCCGTTGCTCCGACGTCGCCAAGGGCAAGGATGAGCTGACCGCGGAGCTCATCGTCGGCTGCCTCCTTGAGGGCCCCCACGAGTGGCTCAACATCACCCTCTCCTCCCTTTTCTCCAAGCACGCGAGCGGCCTCCGCTGTGAAGCCGGAGTTCGGGTTCGCAGCAATGGGTCGCACGGCCTTGGCGGCCTCTGGGGGAAGATCGAAGTCTCCGTTTCGCAGGTAGGACAGCGTTGCGCGCACGAGGGCGGGAGACTCGTCCCGATGAAACTCAAGAACCTCTACAGCTTCATCGATCGCGACGTCGGCGTCGGTCTCCATGAAGAACTCGAAAATGGACGCCCGCAGTCGCGGGTTCAACGAGGTCTGCAGTAGTGTCTCAACCTCATCGTTGAGCCTGGTCACGTTGTTGCTGCTCAAAACCGGAAGAAGCTCCTCCACCTGAGAATCGATTCCGTAAAGAAGGGTCTCTCGCCACTGCTCGATAAGTGGCTCCTCCTCGTCTTGTGTGTCGGCGTGCGCCGGCTCCTCGACCACCGCTCCGTCCGCCGCCGACTCTTCCGCCGTCGGCCCTTCCCCCGCCGGCACGTCCTGGGCGGCGACGTGTAGCGGTAAGATCAGGCAACCAAGCCCGAGGAACGCGAGCAGAAGCGGAAGGCGTCTGGCGCGGAGACAATCCGTTGTGTGCAGGGGATGTATGTGGGTGAGTCTCATAGGTTTCTCCGTGTCCTGAGAATTGCGAATAGGGCCTCCACTCTCAGAATGTAGTACATACCGAGACAGATGACGATGGATGCGGCTGCGGGAACTGCCAGGAGACCGAGGTTCCTGAAGGTGCTTCCCTCCTGCCACCACGGACCCGTGCGCGAGAGGTATATCCGAATGAACAGCGCAATGGGAATGAGGGCAACAAGCACCTTGACGATGGTCCCGAGTATACGTGCTGGATCGAGGCCTCCGAGGGTGAGGGAGCCGCGATAGAGAAAGAGCAGCAGGCCCACGGTGAAGGCGATGGAGTTCGCCAGCGCGAGGCCTCGTACACCGAGCACCGTCTCCTTCAGCCACAGACTCAGTCCGACATCGAGACCCAGCGTCACGATAGCGACGACCAGCGGGGTGCGAAAATCATCGGTTGCGTAGAAAAAACGCTGGAAGAAGTTGTAGGCACCGACGCTTAACAGACCAAGCGAGTAATACATGAGAACCTCACTTGTAAGGACGGTGAAGCGAGGCTCGAAGGCACCACGCTGCAGAGCAACGGCAATGATCTCCCGGCCCAGCAGCGACAGCACGAGGGCCGAGGGGACGAGCAGGGTCACAAGGTACCGAAACCCGAACTGGAGGGTCTCGCGCAGCCCCTCCCTGTCTTTCGACGCCGCCTGGCGACTCATCCGCGGAAACAGCACCGTGGTGATTGCCGCTCCGAATATCCCGAAGGGTAGCTGCCAGAACACAAGTGCATTGGTCATCGCTGACCCGCTTCCATCCTCGAGACCACTTGCGAACAGAATGGCCACCTGCTGGTTGATCGTGAATATGGAGGCTGTGCCCACGACCGGTAGCCACTGACGCACCACTTTGCGGAACCGAGGATCCCGAAAGTCCCACCGCGGCATGAGACGGTAACCAAGCTGCTTGAAGGAGGGAAGCTGGAAAAGAATCTGAATCGCCCCACCGACAAGAACGCCAACCGCCATGGAGAGGATGCCGAGGCGGCTGTGCAGAAGCAGAATCGAGGCTATAACGGTAAGTGAGAACAGGACGGGCGTCAGTGCGGGTACAAGAAAGCGGCGGTGGGAGTTGAGCGTAGCCATGAGCACGGCGCTGAGGCTGATGAGCAGGGTGTAGTGGATAAACCAGCGGAAGGTGTCCGCCGCAAGAATCTGCCGTTCGACCTCCGGGAAGTCGAGGATAACGTTGACCACGGGCTCCGCAAACACCACGGCAAGCACCATGACGGGGGCGAGCACGACGAACTGAAAGGTCGCGATGCTCCGAACAAGCCCACGTGCGGTCTCACCCGAGGGATCTTCCACGAGACTTTGTGAGAGCACCGGGATGAACGCGGAGGAGAGTGCTCCCTCGGCAGTCAGTTTTCGGAGGTTATTCGGGATCGTAAATACGAGATTCAGCACGTCGGCGTTCCCGGATGCTCCGAAAATCGCCCCGATCACGGCAATCCGCACGAAGCCGAGAATACGAGAGCCGAAGGTGGAGACCATTACCGCCACGGTCGACCGGGTACTTCTGCCGAGAGATCGCTCAGACTGCTGCATTCTGGGTATACCGTCTCATGAACTCCGCCGAAAACTCCGTGAACCTGTCCGCGCGGATCGCCTCACGAATATCATCGACCAGACGGGCAAGGAAAAAGAGGTTGTGTTGTGTGGCCAGTACGGGGCCGAGGATCTCTTTCGCCTTGAACAGATGCCTCAAAAACGCCCGCGAGTACCGGCTGCAGGTTGGACAGCCGCACTCGGCATCCAGCGGAGCGGTGTCGGCGGTATAGCGGGCGTTACTCAGCGCCAATCGCCCGTCTCGCGTAAATACCGTGCCGTTACGTGCCGTTCGCGTCGGAAATACGCAGTCAAACATGTCGATGCCGTTTCGCACCGCCTCCAGTATGTACTCCGGTGTGCCGATGCCCATCAGGTAGCGAGGTTTGTCCGCGGGCAAGAGCTCCGCTGTGATACCGAGGTACTCCACGAACCGGTCGAAGGTCTCGCCCACCGAGAGACCCCCGACGGCATAGCCGGGGAACTCGAGATCGAGGAGCTCGGCGGCGCTCTCCCGGCGCAAATCACTGA
Organism: Spirochaetota bacterium; assembly: GCA_009908735.1. Next base: position 11,664 of record JAAAOR010000120.1, read on the forward strand.
AAAAGTTGCCTTGAACGATCCCGAATACGAGTCCCTCATATGACTCGGGAAGTCTCTCCCAAGTCTCGATCGCGCGGCGAGCCCACAGGGTCGTAATATCTTTGGCCTCTTTTGCTTCGGCATGGTCGATTTCCGGAGAAGTGCACACGTCGAGCACCATCTGTACATCGCTTCCGAGCTGCCCCTGAAACTTGGTCACGAGCTCCGGCGTCAAATGGTGGCGCGACCCGTCGATGTGAGACCGGAACTCCACGCCCTCCTGCGTAACTTTTCGAAAGGGTGCAAGGGAGAACACCTGATATCCTCCCGAGTCGGTGAGAATGTTGTGGCGCCAGGTCGAAAACTCGTGGAGACCGCCGAACTCGCCGATAACCTCCATGCCTGGTCTGAGGTACAGGTGATAGGTATTGCCGAGGATGAGTCGAAACCCCAGTTCTTCCACCTGCTGGTGTGTCAGCGCCTTTACGGTGCCGTTGGTGCCGACCGGCATGAAGACAGGCGTTTCGACCGGCCCACGCGGAAGGTCTAATAAGCCTGTGCGCGCCCCGGACCCGATGTCGCGATGCTCGATCCGCAGTGGCGAGCGTCTGCTACGTGCGTGCATGTCGAAATCCGATGACACTCAGTACTAGAAACAGGGAGAACCCCGCCCAGGCGCCGGCCCATGGCGGAATCGTACCTGCCGACGCGAGCAGCCCCGTCACCATTCCCACGATGTAGTACACGACGGAAAGGGAGAGCGAAACCAACAGACTCATCAGGAGAATATTCTTCTGGAACCGGCTGCCGACGGCACTCGCAATGAGGGTCACAATAAAAGGTGTCAGCGCGAACGAAAAGCGCTCATAATAGCTGGTGAGGGCCCCTCGGTGGGGAAGCCCGGCCTGCCGCAGTTCCCGGATATATGTTTGGGCCTCCGCCAGCTCCATCTCTTCGATATCCTGCGTGCGGCGGCGAAAGGTGCCCGGGTCGGCGGTGAGCATAGGGTCCTCGACAAGCCCCTCTGAGCGCCGCGCGAGCGTATCATCCTGCGCGCGCTCGAAGACGACCGCCTCGTGCAGAACCCACCTCCCCTCTCGCCACTCAGCCCAGTCGGCGTCGATCCGCTGCTCGAGACGGCCGGTAGCGTCTCGCAAGAGGACCGTCAGGCCGGAAAGCGTGGCAGTGGAGTCGTTGTAGTAGTCGGCGTGATATATGACGCGGTTTGAGCCCCCGAGGAGGGTTACGTCGGTATTGCTGAACGAACGGTTCACGTTCAAGAGCTCGCGGGTCAGAGCCGTTTTCCTGCGGAATGTGTCGATTACCACCGTCTCCTCAAAGAAAAACGAGCCCACGCTGAGAAGGAGGCCGACCACGATCAGAGGCGCCGCAAAGCGGTGGAGCGGAATGCCGGATGCCAGAACCGCGATGAGCTCATTGTTGCTGTAGAAGGTTCCCAGTGTGTAGGAGGCCGAAAACAGGACGGAAATCGGCAGCGAAAACGACACGCTTTTCGGCACGTATAATAACTGCGCCCGAGCGACCTCGGAGAGCGGAACTTCCAGGTCGAGGTAGCGAACGAGGTTCGAGAAGAGGTCCACGAGTTGAAGGACAAGCACAAAGAACACGAGTGATACGAAAAGCACGGGTATGAACTGCGACAGAACCATGCGGCTGAGGAGTCTCATCGATGCCGCCTTAACAAAAAGACAAGCGCGCCGAGACCAAGCAAGAGCAGGTTCGGGAGCCACATTGACAGGAAGGCAGAATAGGAGAGCTGCTGCGTTCCCAGTGTCTGTCCGGCGATCAGCATGGCCCAGTAAACCACGGAAACCATCAGGCCCACCGCAAAACCGACCGACTTGCCGCTCCTTCGCGTGAGAAGCCCTACCGGAAAGGCAAACACCGTGAACGCGAGACAGGCAAAGGGAATGGAGAACTTCTTATGAAACTCGATCCAGTAGATCTGCAAACTCCGGTCGCGAATCGTGCGGGCATCCGAGCTCTGAAGCGAGTCCAGGCGAGCGTTCAGCTCCTCAAGGGTGGGCGGACGTGGAGTCCCATCCTCCCCGTACACATCCATCTTGCTCGCGGAAAGATAGTTCCGGTAGAGGGCGGACCGCTCCCGTGCCACGGAGGCCTCGTGCGCCTTGCGGCGCTCGGCAAGCTCCGCTCGTTTTTCGCGGATCACCGAATACACGTCCACCGAGCTCATTTCTCGAGGCCCCGGCGAGCGCACCGAGAACGTGATATCGCGCAGCAGCACGTTGTAAACCATGGAGGCGGCAGAAAAGTACTCGTACCCCTCAGGCTCGCCGGCTCGCCCGCGTTGACTGAACACGTCTTCGAGCTCGAGGGACAGAACCCCGGGCGCCGGGCCCTCCTCGATAAGCTGCGCCTGCTCCGCGGAGATAATCCGCCGCTCGCCACCGCCAGGAGCCTCGATAATCACGAGGTCGTCTATACCGTCCCCGTCAACGTTTCCGGTAACCAGGGTGCTGTCACGGTATCGGATTACCGAGTGGGGCTCGAGCTCGAGCCTCGGATTAGAGTAGAGCAGCTCCCGGTAGAGATTGCCGAAGCGGATCGTTCCAAGCGGCAGGAAATAGTCGTTCATCACGAAAGAAAACACCGAGAAAGCGAGCCCCAGTCCTACCATCGGTACGAAGAGTACACGATGGGAGATGCCCGATGCCCGGAAGGCAATTATCTCGTTGTCCGAGGAGAGACGGCCGACCGCCATGAGTGCGCCGACAAGCGCGCCGAAGGGAAACGAAAGCGCCACAATTGAAGGGAGCGAGTAAAGAATGAGCTTCAGCACCGCGACTATCGGTACATCCTTCGACAGAATGTCCTCCGCAAGAAGAAGAAGCTGATTGACGAAGAAAATGAAAAAGAAAAACAGAAACGCCACGAGGAACGAGAGCAGAAACTCCCGGGTCACATAGGCGTATGTAGTGTAGTACGTCCGCCCCGGCATAGCCGCTCAACGTCCGGTAGAGCCGAAGCCTCTGCTTCCCCGAGCCGAATCGCTCAGGTGCCCGGGTCCGAACTCGGCCCTCACAACCGGTGCGATCACGATCTGTCCTATACGCTCTCCACGACGGACGACGAATGCTTCATCGCCGAGGTTAATCAGGATGAGTTGGATTTCTCCTCGATAGTCGGAATCGATGGTGCCGGGAGCGTTCAGGAGGGTCACCCCGTGATGCGCGGCAAGACCGGAACGGGGGCGAATCTGCCCCTCGTATCCACGCGGGATAGCGAGCCTCACGCCTGTGGGCACGAGCGCCCGCCCGCCGGCCGGTATAGCGACGGGGTCAACCACCGCCGCCTTCAGATCCGCGCCGGCGGCGTCGGCGGAGGAGTACACCGGTGTAAGGTCCGGCGGACACTCGCAGGGTATTCCGAGCGCCCTCCACGTCTCACCCAGGGTGTACTCCTCGTTCATGAGCTAATCGCGCCTGCGGTTCCGGTCACCGCCGTCCCCGGTCACCGCCACGTCCTCGATCGCCGCCACGTCCGCCCCGATCCTGTCGGAGGTTCGTGCCGGGCTCGTCCATACCCTCGTAAATGAGGCTCAGGTTTACGCGACCCATCTTATCGATCTCGATGAGCTTGACGTCTACCTCTTGGTTGAGCTCGAGCACGTCGCTGACCGAGTTCACCCGTTCGGCGGCCATCTTCGAGATGTGACAGAGGCCTTCCTTTCCGGGCAGGAACTCGATGAAAGCGCCGAAATCCATGATGCGTTTGACCACACCCTTGTAGACCTTGCCGACTTCCGGCTCCTCGAGGAGCTTCATGAAGGCATCCCGGGCACCTTCGCCGCTTTCCTTGTCCTTCGTATAGATCGTAACAAGACCGCTGTCGTTGATGTCCGTCTGAACGCCGAACCTCTCGCTGATTCCCTTGATGTTCTTTCCGGAGGGTCCGATGAGGAGGCCGATTTTCTCGGTGTCGACCGAGAAGGATATGATGCGCGGCGCATATTCGGAGAGCTCGGTAGCGGGCTGGGCTATCGCTTCATTCATCTTATCGAGTATGAAAAGTCGGCCCTTGCGCGCCTGCTCAAGCGCCGTCTTGAGAACCTCGGGGTCGACATTGCTTACCTTAATATCCATTTGAAAAGCGGTAATGCCTTCCGAGCTCCCAGCGACTTTGAAGTCCATGTCGCCGAGGTGGTCTTCCTCCCCGAGAATGTCGGAGAGGACGCGAACTTCCTCGCCCTCGTTGACCATACCCATGGCGATGCCGGCAACAGGCTTTTTAATGGGCACGCCGGCGTCCATAAGCGCAAGGCTGCTCGCGCACACGGTTGCCATGGAGGACGATCCGTTCGACTCGAGAATCTCAGAAACGAGTCGAATAGTGTACGGAAAGACTTCTTTGGTCGGAATAACCGCCTCGACCGCGCGGTGCGCGAGGTGGCCGTGACCGACTTCCCGTCTCCCGGTACCGAGACGGCCGGTTTCACCGACGGAGTACGGCGGGAAATTGTAGTGAAGCAAGAATCCCGATCGACGATCGCCTTCGATATCGTCGAAGATCTGTTCATCGTGGGCAGTGCCGAGGGTGGTGATGCCAAGTGCCTGGGTTTCGCCGCGGGTGAAAAGCGCGGAACCGTGAGTGCGTTCCAGCACGTCGACCTCGGCGGTGATGGGCCGAATGTCTTCGAGCCCTCGACCATCGGTACGGGTGTTGCTGTTGACAATCGATGAGCGGACGACCTCTTTCTCCAGACCCTCCATGAGCTTGTGAAACTGCTTCTCGTGGTCTTCATCGATATCTTCGGAGAAGTGCTCGAGCGTCTCCTCTACTACGGTGTCGATTGCCTTTACGCGATTGAACTTTCCCTTTACGAAGCACGCCTCTTCCATCTTGGGGCGGGCAAACGCGAGGATCTCCGACTCCTTCTCGAGCGGAGGCGCATCCTCCACGAGCGGCAGTTTCTTGAGCCCCACGGCCTCTCGCATCTTCAGTTGAGCCGTGCATAGCTCTTGAATCGGGCCACGGGCCTTCTCGATGGCGTCAATGAGCAGGCTCTCGGGTACGTGATCGCCTCCGCCCTCCACCATCGTAATACCCTCCTGGGTACCGGCAACGATAATGTCGAGCTCGGCCTGCTCGATCTGCTCAAATGTCGGATTGACGATGAGCTCGCCATCCACCGAAGCCACGCGCACCGCCCCGGTGGGCCCCCCAAAGGGGATGTCGGAGATGGTAACGGCGGCCGAGGCGGCAACCATCGCGACTACGTCGGGAGGATTCACCTGATCTGTAGAAATCGTCGTCGGCACCACCTGGATATCGCGTCTGAAGGCCTTTGAGAACAGCGGACGCATGGGCCGGTCGATAAGCCGCGAGACGAGAATCTCTTTGTCCTTAGGCCGACCTTCGCGCTTTATGAACCCCCCGGGGATCTTCCCGGCGGCGTAATACTTTTCGTTGTACTCTACATGTAGGGGTACGAAATCCAGCCCCTCAGTCGGCTTATCAGCCGCGCATACGGTGGCAAGAACGGCGCTGCCGCCGTACTGAGCGAATACTGCGCCATTCGCCTGCTTGGCCATGCGTCCGGTCTCGAGGACAAGATCCTCCTGTCCAAGCTTGACCGTTACGCGTTCAATCTGTTGTTGCATATTTCTTCCTTCGTTTCAAAACCCAGCGACGGGACGGACCGGCTATTTTCGCAGTCCGAGCTTTTTCAACACTTCCCGGTATTTCTCGAGATCGGTCTTCTGAAGGTACCGAAGAAGCCGTCGACGCTGACCGACAAGCTTCAGCAGGCCGCGTCTCGAAGCGTGGTCCTTCGAATGAATCTTGAAATGCTCGGTCAGCTCTTGAATACGGCTGGTGAGAAGTGCTATCTGCACCTCGGTATCACCGGTGTTCTTCTCACTCCCGCCGTGAGTGCTGACGATCTCAGCCTTCTTTTCTTTCGTAAGCGACATCTCTTTCTCCTTGTATTCCAATCCCTGTTCTCGCTGTGAACTCGATCTGCAATATGCCGGCAGCCGGGACGCGAATCCCGCTACCGTCCGCTTCGGTGAGCCGCAACCCACTCGGATCGATATGGGCTACGGCGTCGAGCGGCCCGTCGGTAGTGAACACTGTGCTGTGGAATGCTCCTGAGAAGGGAATAACTTGGCTGACGAGTGACCGCGGCACCCATACCGTATGGCCGCTTGTCTCGATCGTTACATCTCGCAGGTCCAGCACAAAGCTTCCACCCAACAGCGCACGAGCGGATTCAAAATCACCGTCCGCAACCGCGTGGCGTATACGGGTACTACTTACTGGGCTGCCATTATGGTAAACCGCCCCCGCAATGTCAACCCTGACCTCTTTCTTCGAGAGGTAACGGCTGACATCGCGCGCGTCGGTATCCATGTTGAGGCCACAGTGGAAATCCGGTCCCACCGCGGCGTATGTTATCCTGAGTGCGCTCATCAGGTGCTCGAGAAACACCGTTCCCGGCATTGCACGAAACGCGTCGTCGAAATCTGCCAGCACCACGAGCTCGACTCCGTAAGCCTCGAGGCGCTCGAGCTTTTGCCGGATCGAAAGTACATCTCCGGCGTAGGTGTGCGCCCGTAGCACCGTCTGGGGATTCTCGCGAAACGTAAACACCGCCGGCGCCGCCGCACCACGGTTCTCTTCCAGGAGATCGAATAGCGCGCGATGCCCCGGATGAAAGCCGTCAAAGACTCCGAACGTTAGAGCGACCTCATCGGGCAATTTCAGCCCACCCTTTTCAATGCTTCGCCAGTCGGCTACTCTCACACCTGCTCCACCGATACGAATACATATTTCATCCGATCGCCGGTCTTCTCGGTGACCGCCGCAAGTCTGCCCGCTTCCGAGAAAAGCAGCACCAACCCGTCCTCAAACTCCGCCGCACCGGCATCTGCCGGCGATACTGGAGTACCGTGCGCCACACGCCCGGCGAGACCATCTGAAATCGTCACCCTCTGCAGGCTCTCGAGACGATCGGCAAACGCTGCAATCCCGGTAAGATCGCGCGTTGCTACAAAATCATCAGGCGAGACCGCCTCGTCAACAGTAAAGGGTCCAATCGTCGTGCGGCGCAGCTCAGTGACGTGGGCAACAGTGCCGAGCCGAGCGGCGATATCCCGGGCGAGGGACCGGACGTAGGTTCCTGAACCGCAGCGAATCTCGAGCACGCTTTCCGGCGGATCGTGCTCTAAGACTTCGATAGAGTAGACAACCACCCCACGTGCGTCGAGAGTGACCCGCTCGCCGTTTCTCACACGCTGATACGCGCGCCGTCCGTCCACATGCACCGCCGAGTACGCCGGCGGTATCTGCTCGATAATCCCAACAAACTCAGCTGCGACTTTTCTCAGTTGATCGACGTCCGGTACCGAGCCATGCGCGGTAACCGCTCCCTCGGGATCGAGTGTTTCCGTTTCTAGTCCGAAGTGGACCCGCGCCACGTAACGCTTGTCGAGGTCGGAGAATGCGCGGATGATTCGGGTCAGTTTACCTGTGAGTACGATGAGCAGGCCCGTAGCGAACTTATCGAGGGTGCCGGCGTGCCCCACTTTGCCGGTTTTGAGGCTGCGCTTGACCGGTCCGAGCGCCTCGAAAGACGTCCGCCCGGCGGGCTTATCGAGAAGTACGAGACCTTCGGGCATCAGGAGTCCAGCTTACGGATCGTCTCTGTAACCTTGAACCCCTCTTCGATGCTGTGGTCGGCGACAAACCGCAGCTTCGGGGTGGAGCGAAGCTCGAGGTGCTTGCCGATACGTGACTGTATGAACCCGGCGCCGTGATTCAGCCCCTCAACCGCCGCATCAAGCTCTTCCGTGGACACGTATCCGGACATCCGGACCGTGGCATTGTGAAGATCCTTCGACAGCGAGACGCCCCGAACGAGAACCATGGAGGTGACGCGAGGGTCCTTTATTTCTTCACGCAGGATGAGCGCGCTCACCTCCTGAAGGATGAGTTGCTCAACCCGCTCCACCCGAAACTTCGACATAATCCTAACTCGAGGAGGACTCGGGTTGCCCGGCCTCTTCGAGAGTCTTGGCAACTTCCTTGAACTCGAAGACCTCGAGCTGATCGCCGACCTTCACGTCATTGTAGTTCTCTACGCCGACGCCGCATTCGTAGCCGGACTCAACCTCACGCGCGTCGTTCTTGAACCGTCTGAGCGAGGAAATCTTGCCCGTGTAGATCTGCACTCCGTCTCTGATGATGTGCACCTGAGCGTTTCGTCGCACGACTCCGGAGGTAACGTAGGCACCGGCAATCAGGCCGATTTTGGGAACCTTGAAAACCTCGCGGACTTCCACTGTACCAATGGTCTGCTCCTCGTAACTCGGAGCAAGCAGTCCCTCCATGGCGGATCGTATGTCGTCAACTGCGTCGTAGATGACGTTATACTTGCGAATCTCCACCTTCTCCTGGTCAGCCAGCTCCGCAGCTCGGGGCGTCGGACGCACGTGAAATCCCACAATGATGGCATTGGACGCGGAGGCGAGCATGACGTCACTCTCGTTGATGGCCCCTGCTGCCGCGTGGATGACGGACAGTCGAATTGCCGGAGTGGAGAGTTTTTCGAGTGCCGTCTCGACAGCCTCGACCGAACCATGTACGTCGCCCTTAATGACGGTCTTGAGCTCTTGGACTTCACCCTCCTGGATGCTGTCGTAGAGGTTGTCCAAGGTGATTTTGCGGACGTTCTTTGCATCCTCGACCTTGCGAAGCTCCTGCCGCTTATCGCCGACCTGTCGAGCCATCTTCTCACTCCCGGTGACTTGGAAGGGGTCGCCGGCGTTCGGGACCCCGGTCAACCCAAGGATCTCAACAGGAGATGAGGGCTCGGCCTTATCAACCTTCTCTCCCCGGTCGTTAAACATGGCGCGCACACGCCCGGGATAGATTCCCGAGACGAAATTGTCGCCAACTTCGAGGGTTCCTCTCTGCACGAGCACACTTGCCACCGTGCCGCGCCCCGGGTCGATTCTCGACTCGATGATGGTACCTTCGGCCTTCACATCGTAATCGGCGCGAAGCTCGAGTATTTCGGACTGCAGAAGTATGCTCTCCACCAGTGTATCGACACCCTCTCCCTTGAGAGCGGATACCTCCACGAACAGGGTGTTGCCACCCCACTCCTCCGGCATGAGATCCAGGTCGGAGAGCTGCTGCTTCACGCGGTCCGGATTTGCACTTGTAAGATCCACCTTGTTCACCGCGACGATGATGGGAACACCCGCTTCCTTCGCGTGGTCGACCGCTTCACGAGTTTGCGGCATGACGCCATCGTCGGCCGCTACGACGAGGATAACGATGTCGGTAATCTGTGCCCCGCGCGCGCGCATCAGGGTAAACGCCTCGTGTCCCGGCGTATCCAAGAACGTCACCCGCCCGTTGGAAACCGCAACCTGATATGCGCCGATATGCTGGGTGATGCCGCCAAACTCGCCGCCGACCACGTCGGTCGTTCGGATGGCGTCCAGCAGCTTCGTCTTTCCGTGGTCGACATGCCCCATGATAGTGACTACCGGGGCCCGATGCTTCAGACGCTCTTGGGAGTCTTCCTCACCCTCGATGACCGTTTCATCGTAGAGGGAAACGATATTTACCTTGCAGCCATACTCCGAGGCCAGCAACTCCGCGGTCTCCGCGTCGATTTGCTGGTTGATGGTAACCATCATCCCCATGCTCATCAGCTTACCGATGAGGTCGGATGCCTTGAGGTTCATCTTCCGAGCAAGCTCGGAGACGGTTACCACCTCCATGATGTCTATTTCCTTGGGAACCGGATTTACCTTGGGCGCTCGACGCTTCTGCTTGTACTGGAAGTCCCTCTCGGGCTGTCGCTCGCGCTTGTTATACTGCTGTTCCTTTTTCTTGGTCTTGTAGAACTTCTTGTGGCTGGGCTTCTTTTCCTCACCCTGCTTGGGCGGCGGAGC
>JAAAOR010000106.1 GCA_009908735.1 Spirochaetota bacterium
GCCTGAGCGGCTCGCGCTGGGCACGCACGCTCACGCATCGGAGCGCCGGCGAGTCGTATCAACATTTTCGGCACCAGTTCTTGCTGTAAGAGTTGAGTGAACCGCGGGATGCGCGGCTACGGCGCTCTCACCGAGCGGGCTTCGGTGCCCGGCCAGGTTGGTGATCTTTCCTCCGGCTTCCTCGATGATCGGGTAGAGCGGCGCAATGTCCCATATGGCCATCTCGGGGTCGATGCTCACGTCTATGCGGCCGGTCGCAAGCAGGAGATAGCCATAAGCATCCGCCCAGGTACGACCGAAGGGTGCATGCCGGGTGATCCGATCGTGGAGCCAGGTAGCCTTCCGCGCGAGAGAGATAAAGTCCGAGGTGCAAATTTCCGCGGCATCAAGGGACTCGCAAGTCCTGATGCTGCAGGCGGCTCCATTATACGTGCACCCGGCTCCCACCGCGGCAGAGACGGTCTCTTCCAGCATTGGATTATGTATGACGCCAACAACCGGCTCGTCGTTGTGCAGCAGCGCGACTAGAACGGTGTAGAGAGGTATGCCATGAATAAACGACTGCGTTCCGTCGATAGGATCAAGCACCCACGTCCAGGTGCCGCGGCTTTCGGGGAGGCCAAACTCCTCGCCGGCGATGGTGTGATCGGGGTATTGTTCTGAGATACGGGCGCGAAGCAGTTGCTCGGTATCGCGATCGGCCCGAGTGACCGGAGAATGGTCCTGCTTGTATTCGACCTCAATACCTCGGCCGAAATAGGAGCGTGTGAGATCGCCACCCTCGCGGGCGATCTTTTCGGCGAAAAGACGATACTCGGTCAGATCGACGGGCTTGCTGATGGCGGTCCTCCTCGTGCTTCGTTCCGCGCCCAGATGTGCTTCTCTACTCGCGGTCGCGCAGTGCGCGCTGCTCATCACGCTTTTGATCGCGCTTTTTGATCTGTTCACGTTTATCGTGCAGTCGCTTGCCGCGACAGAGGCCAAGCTCGAGCTTGATGAGGCCTCGCTTCAAGTAAAAGCGCAGTGGGATGAGGGTGTATCCTTTTTCTTGCGTGTTCCGCTTCAGCCGTTTAATTTCCTGCTTGTGTGCAAGGAGCCTGCGGGGCCGTACCGGCTCATGGTTGTTGATATTTCCGTGGGTGTACTCGGCTATGTGCAATCCTTCGAGCCAGATCTCCTCGTCCTTGATCCGCGCGTAGGAATCGGCAAACGAAAAGCGGTTGGCGCGCATGGATTTTACCTCGGTGCCGACCAGCTCGATACCGCATTCCACGGAATCTACAACTTCATAGTTGAAATAGGCTTTCTTGTTTCTCGCGAGGACGGCGATACCCTCGGTAGTAGCATTCATGGCTGAATCTCCGCGATAACGGGGCGGAAGCCGAGAAAGGCGGTGGTCCAATCTGGGGGTTGCGCTCCCCGCGTTGTGGCTGCGATCTGACGCCGGTCGTTCGCCCACGAGCCTCCGCGCACGACACGTTGCGCGCCCTCATAGACCGGCTGAGTGTCTACGAGGTACTGCCCGGGGTGGTACCAGTCACTGGTCCATTCCCATACGTTGCCGAGAAGGTCGTAAATTCCAAGCTTCCCGGGGTCGGAGGAGCCTACCGGCAGCGGAGTAGACATAGCCGCATCCGCGAAAACCGCATCATAGCCCTCTGAGGCATTGAAGCGAGCGGCCCACTCCCACTCAGCCTCGGTAGGAAGCCGGGCTTCAAAGCCGGCGAGCGACGGTGGAAACTGCTCGGTAAGCCAATTGCAAAAGGCAACCGCGGCGTGATAGGAGACGAAGCGGACCGGTCGCGTGGACTGGTCGGTAGAGAAGCCGTCATCCCAGTCCCGGAGATAGTCTATCGTTGCCTCACCATCTGCGACCAGATCCCCGCGGGCCGACGGCGCCCATCGGGGACGCTCGCGGACGAAGCGCTGATAGAGTCTGTGCGTGACCTCCGTCTCCATGATAAAGAACTGCTCGACCTGAGCAAGATGGGGGACCTCGAGATCCTCATTCGTCGCCGCCGCATCCGCCTGCGGGCCCATTACGAATGTCTGTGCGGGAATCTCCACGAAGGTCTGCCCTGCAACTTGAAAGCCGCCTGCCGGCGCGCCGTCCCGCTCTCCTCCCTCGCGGCTGGCAGCAACGATTTTCGTCTGCAACTCGGCGGTTCGATCGGCGTACCAATCCGTGCTCTCGAACTCGCGGGCGAGGTCCTCCGGGAAAGCTGTGCCTGCGAGAAAGGCGAGGCGAGGATGTGCCTCGATTTCATGTGCGAGGTGGCGGAGCATATCGAGGGCCTGTAAGCCCGCGAAACTCTGTCCGGCTCCCTCTGCGAGGGCCGCGGCCCTCAGATAGTCGGCAAGTAGCGCCTCGCTGTGCACATCACGAATTGCGTGGGCGAGGAGGGAATCGACACGCTCGGCCTGAGGTCTTTCGCCTCGGGCGCCGGCGGCTGGGTCTGCCGCGGTGAGGTCGAGCACTGCCTGCGAGAGGACGGGCTCGAACTGGTACTGTGCGTTCGCTTCGCCCACGAGTGCCCACCGGTTGAACTCCCGCGCGGCGGACTGCGCTATGTCCCGAGTACTCCGCGGCGTAAGTGCGCGTTCGACGGAAAGTCTCCGTGGCGCGAGAAGCGAGCCGAACACGCGTCCCGGGACATCGATTTCGAAGCGCGCTTCCTCGAAGTTCGGTCTTCGAAGCGTAACCGCTCGTGCTCCCTTATCCACGAAGATCTCCAAGGGAGCTGCCCCGCGGCGCACGCCGTCGACGTGGACCGAGCTTCCCTCGGGAACTACTTCGAAGCGTACGAGCGCACCGTTGTTGCGCAGGCCGGGAGCGAGAAGCAAGAGGAAGAGAACAAAGAGGAGGGCAATGGCGAGCAGTACGGGAATATAGGTCGTCGGCGGAATGCCGAAAACCGGCGAGAGAGTCACAGTATCGGTCTGCGCCGGTTCCGCCGCCTTGTTCTTCATCGCGCGGCATTATAGTGACCTACGGGCTCGCTTGTCAACGCGTACGGTTTCTGCTACCGTTCGCCATCATGGCCGCGTCCTGGCAACATACACTGGTTGGTTTTACCGAGCGCTTTCTGACACGACGTAAACAACGACGTATCAGAAAACGTGAGCGTCAGAAGAACAAGAATCAGATCCTCGATTGGGTCGAAGCCTTCGTATGGGCGGCCTTCGTCGTGCTTCTGATCAACCAGTACCTCCTGCAGGCATATCAGATCCCGTCCGGGTCTATGATTCCAACGCTTCGTCTGCAGGACCGAATATTCGTGAATAAACTCGTCTACGGTCCCGAGCTCCTTCCGGGAGTGGCCAAATTGCCGGGCCTCGCCGAACCCGAGCGTTCCGAGGTCGTTATTTTCGAGAATCCATCCTACATATCGCGTGGACCGGCTTTTGACATCCTGCAGCGAGTCCTCTACATGATCACGCTATCACTCGTGGACATCGACAGGGACGAGTTTGGCCGACCTCGCGCACACTTTCTCATAAAACGTGCCGCCGGGGTGGAGGGCGACCGCTTTCGCCTCCAGGAGGGCTTCATGAAAGTGAAGCCGGAGGGCGAGCCGGAGTGGATGAGTGAGGACGCTTTCACCGAGCTTGCCGGTGTCGAGTATCCGGTGCGACGTATGGTTGCTGAAGGTTCATATGACCTGTTCGGCCGGGCGGCGGAAGCTGTGGCCTATAGAGACCTTGGTATACTGGTCTCCGATCGAAACGCGCGTGCGCTCGAGGAGTTGCGCGGGGCAGATGTCGTGGACGGATACTATCTCGATGAGATGCGCTCCTACGTTCTCTACACTGCCAATCCTTCGGACCGGCGCTACCGCGCACGAAGCGAGCGCTACCGTATCGGCTGGTACGTGCCCGAGGGACGCATCTTTCCCCTCGGAGACAACCGCGATAATTCCCGTGACGCGCGTTCCTTCGGCGCCGTGCATGCCGACAATGTTCTCGGGCGCGCGATGTTCCGCTACTGGCCACTCGACCGGATCGGAGCAGTGGACTGATGTTCGGTGGCTCCCGGCCCCGTTACAGATTTTACCCGCAGGAACGCAGCGCCGCGGGGCGGGTGCTCGTGGTGGTGAAGTTTCTTGTCCTGCTTTTCCTCACCTATGAGCTGGTCTCAACCTTCTTGGTAGCAAGTTACGGTGTGACGAGTTCTTCCATGCGTCCCTCGGTGGAACCCGGCGACCGGCTCATCGTGAGCTCCGCGCCCTACGGTGCCTGGATGCCGCTCCTCGGAACGAGGGCTCCGGCATTGGGGACGCCTGAACGTGGAGATATGGTGGTTCTCCGGACCTCCTACGCACCGCGATCGCCGCGATTGATGTACCCCGTGAGATCTCTGGTGCGCTTCTTTACCGCC
>JAAAOR010000016.1 GCA_009908735.1 Spirochaetota bacterium
GTGGCCGGCATTGCCTTCAACCTGCTTGCAGTGCTCCGACTGCGCGGCGGGGAGAAGCTGAATCGTCGGGTGGTGGTGCTTCACCTCATGGAGGATGTGCTTGGGTGGGTCGGTGTCCTCGTAGTCAGTATCGTGCTCCTGTTCGCCGACCTTCCCATCCTCGACCCAATCCTCTCGATCGCCGTTACGCTGTTCGTGCTCTCGCGCATTGTACCTCGCCTCACGCACGCCCTCGAGGTGTTCATGCAGTACGCGCCGGCGGATATCGACATCGGCCGCATCGAGTCGCAACTGTCCGAGATGGAACATGTAGAGGGCGTGCACGATATCCATGCGTGGTCCCTCGACGGAAGCTATCACCTCTTCTCTTCGCACATCGTGATCGACGAGGATCTGAGCCTGAGCGAGCTCGAAAAGCTCAAGGCGGACATCAAATCGACGCTCGCGGAGTGGGGAATGCACCACGTGACGCTCGAGTTCGAGAGTAACGCGGCGGGCTGCGCAGAGTGCGATCTGTGAACGCCGAAGGGCTTGAGCGAGCACCGCGGTCCCGTACATACTGTACTCAATCATGAAGCGTTATCAGGATCGTGTAAGCGTCCGGTCGTACGACGCGGATCAGGCCGGCCGTTTGAAGCCCGGATCGCTCTTCAACTACTTCCAAGAGGCCGCATGGCGGCACGCGGAGATGCTGGGGTTCGGCTACGAGGGTTTACTGGAGCACGATCTGTTCTGGGTCATCTCCCGGATTCAGTTGGAGTGGGCGGATGAACTGCGATGGGGTGATGAGGTCACGGTGGAAACCTGGCCGAAAGGCGTCTCGAAGCTATTTGCCTTGCGCGATTTCATCGTGCGCCGCGCCGATGGCACTGAGGCTGTTCGCGCGACCAGTGCATGGCTTACCCTCGACCTCGAGAGCAAGAGGCCGCGTCGTCCCGAGAACATCATGGACGCGAGCGTCATGCTCGAGGGCGATCATGCGATCGAAGAGTTCCCGGGCAAGATTGTCATGCCGACCGATCTCCGTCGAGCGGACAGCCGCGTTGCCCGGTACTCCGATCTCGACGTGAATCGTCATGTGAACAACGCGCGTTACGTCGACTGGCTCTTTGACGCGCTGCCGCCGCGACCGGACACACCCGTTCCGTTCACCCGGTTAAGCGTGCAGTTTACCGGTGAGGCGCGGTTGAACGAGGAGCTCGACGTGCTCACAGGGCATCACGACTCGACCGGAACCGCATACGCCTCTATCGTTAACCGCACCGACGACCGCCACGTCTTTGACGCGGTGTTTACCGTTCCCGGCGCCTGATTCGCGCCGCCCCTCGCGCGCACACGTCAGGAATCAATTACGTTCTCGAAGAACTGCCACAACGGCTCATCCGGCACGGGTGCGGTTATGGTTACCGGTGCGCCGGTCAGCGGATGGGCGAGGCTGACTCGCCGTGCGTGCAGGTGGATGCCGCCGCCCTTGTTGGAACGTGGAAACCCGTACTTTAGGTCGCCCTTTATGTGGCAGCCGATCCGGTGCAGTTGTGCTCGTATCTGGTGATGCCGCCCAGTGAGAAGGTCGATTTCCAGCAGGTGGTAGCGATCGCTCGACGAGATGTGGCGATAGGAAAGAGATGCCGATCTGGCTCCGGCACGCGGCGCGGTAAGCGCATAGGACTTGTTTATCTCGCGCTCATGGAGGATGAAGTGGTCGAGTCGACCATGTTCCTCAGGCGGCGGAGTGTCGACCACCGCCCAATAGGTCTTCTCGACGGCGCCTTCTCGCAGCATTTCGTTGAGACGCCGCAGGCACTCTTCAAGTCTGGCGAAGAGGACCGCACCGCTCGTGGGCCGGTCCAACCGATGAACTATCCCGACGAAGGTGTTCGTCGCGCCGCCGAGGTGGCGGCGGAGGTCCTCTGCAAGGGGGGTGTCTCCGGAGTCGTTCCATTCGACGAGCTCGCTCGGTTGTTTGTTGACGCAGGCGAAACAGTCGTCGAGGTACAGCACGCGGTCTTCGGTCATAGCATCAGTATGCGCACACGCTCACCTGTGTAAAGCGTGCCTTGACCAATGCGGCGCACATGGGGAAGGGTAAGCCCTACATGCGACTCTACATCGTGCGCCACGCCGATCCCGACTATCACGAGAACACGATCACCCTTCACGGGCACGCGGAAGCCTCTGCGCTTGCGCGGCGGCTCGAGTGGGAGGGGATAAGCGGACTCTACTCTTCGCCGGTCAACCGGGCTATCCACACTGCGGAGCATACCGAGCGCCGGCTCGGCCTCCGGCCCGTGATTCTTCCTTGGGCCGAAGAGTTGCGGGGCCTGTGGGTGCCGGACGAGTCGCGGGGTCGCATTCCGGCCTGGGATGTGGCTGCTGAGCGCCTGCTTGAGCCCGAGGACAGGCGGGCCTACGCGGACGATCTCGGTTACCCAGATTTTGCCGGTCTTCCGCTCGAGGAGACCATTGAACGGATTCGTCTCCACTCCGACCGGTTTCTGGCTGGGCTGGGCTACCGCCGCGAGGGGCACCGCTACCGTGTGGTATCAGCAACTACCGAGCGGGTGGCCGTCTTCTGCCATGGTGGATTCGGCATGACATGGATTGCCATGCTGCTTCAGATTCCCCTACCGCTTGCCTGGGCGGGTTTCTGGCTCGCGCCGAGCTCGGTTACCACCGTGCTCTTCGATCAGCGCTCTCGGGAGTTCGCGGTGCCCCGCTGTCTCAACGTCTCCGATATCTCTCACCTCTACGGGTCGGGCTGCACCCCGCGACCCCGCGGTATCGTGGCAAACTTCGAGTGAGCGCTTAACGCTTACTTTCTCATTTGCGGCGCCATGAACCGAATCTTCTCAAAGATGCGGTGTAGGTACTCAATTTCGAACCTTCGGAGCCCGGCGCGCACGAAGATGTCGCGGAAGAAGCGTGCGTTTTCGCTGCCGTCGGTGTTGCGGTAGAAGCCGAGCTCGTCGAGCGTGCTCCAGACGGTGCCCACGAGCTCATTCACGTCTCGGATACGCGCGACGGCACGGCGCGGTGTTAGGTGTCCATGGTGGGCGAAGAGCTCATAGGTGATGATCTGCACCGCGTGTGAAAGATTCAGGGAGGGGAAGGCGGGGGAGGATGGAATGGAAACCATAGTCGAGCACGATGCCACTTCGTCGGTGGTCAGCCCGTGTTCCTCGCTTCCGAAGACTATGGCCACGTCCGCGTCGCCTCTCTCTTCGATATAGGACGGGAGCTCTCGAGGCAAGAGGTGAAGCTTGTTGCGCCGGCTACCCGTGCGCCGGGTAGCGGCGATCGATAGTGAAACCCCGGAGAGAGCGTCGGAGAGATCCTCGTGGAATGAGGCGGTACGGTACACGTCTTCGGCGTGGACCGCCACGGTCAGCACCTCTTGTTCGTCGAGCCCATCGCGACGTCCCACGACCGAGAGACGAGATATTCCCATAGTCTTCATGGCTCGACACACCGAGCCAACGTTCGCGGAGGTCTTGGGATGCACGAGCACCACTTCTACCGCATCGAGATTCATAACAGATCGGCATTATTGCGAATTGGCCGCGATGTGTGAAGCCTGCTTGCTGTCATCGTCCGTCCGCATGTGCTATAGTTTCGACATGCAGAACGGAATCTTCTACGTACAGGTCAAGAAAGATCTCAAGAAGGCGTTCGAGGACTTCTTCCCGCATATGTCCTCTCACTACATCGGGATGAGCAACCTCTTCCGCAAAGACAAGCTTTATCCGGTGCTTGCAACGGAGAAAGTAACGGTGTTCACCAAAGACGGGGATGAGTCCGAGTCTGCCCGCTTCCTCGTTCCCTCGGAGAACGGAAACTTCATCTGGATCCAGTGCGAGCTTTTCACGTTTGCAGGATTCGATCGCGATGCGCAGGTGAAGTAGCCTTGCTGCTACGCCGGCACCGCCGCTACTCCGATGAGCACTGAACGGCCGCTCGACTCGGCTGTCCTCGTCATCAACCCAACACGCTACCCGGGGTATATTCGCATACTGAAGCGGCTGGCAAAGCGCCGTAACATACCCAAAATAGTCGAGACTCGCGACCGCGAGCACTTTGCGCAGTCGGTACGAGAGTTTTGTCGGGGACCCTATCGGTATCTCTTGGTGTGGGGAGGCGACGGCACGGCTCACCTCGCGATAAACGCAATTATGAAGGCCGACTGCGACTCCGACAAAGCGGTCGGGTTTCTGCGTGGTGGCAGTGGGAACGGCATCCAGGACTCCTATAGCGTCCCCTACGGTATTTCGCGGCAAGTCGACACCTT
>JAAAOR010000029.1 GCA_009908735.1 Spirochaetota bacterium
CGGCCGGGCGCCACGGCTCAACCGTTTTAAGTCTGTGCGTGATTCGTGTCTCGGGATACGCCACCGGGACCTCGCACACGTCAAGCTCTTCTCCGCGAAGCGATACACGCGAGCGGAGTCGCCCGCCTTTCGCTTCGGTTGGCTTGACGCGAACATCGATCCGGCGGTCAGCCGCATCGGTGTCTATACGCACGGTGTCGATGGCCTGTCGGGGGACGAACTCGAGCCACACACTCTGCCAGATACCCGTGCAGCCCCGGTACCAGCATGAGTAGGGAGCTTGCCAGGACTGCTTGCCCCGTGGCTGGCTTCGATCGAGCAGATCAATCGCCTTCACCTTCAGCTCGTTTTCGCCCGGTTGGACGAGGCGGGTGATATCGAAGTGAAATGAGGAGTGGCCACCGAGATGCTCTCCAACCCAGGTTCCGTTGACGAACACAACGGCACGATAGTCAACGGCCCCGAAGTTGAGCCGCACACGTCCCCCCGTCTCTTTTGGTGTGACCTCGAAGTTTCGACTGTACCAGACCGCTGGATAGTAGCCGTCGTCCTCGAGGCCGGAGAGTGAGCTTTGGTAGCAGAAAGGGACGGTGATCGCGCGCTGCAACTCCTCGTGCGCGAGGATGCGTGTAGGTCGCAGCGCGTCTTCACCGTGTAGATGAAACCGCCACGTGCCGTTAAGAAGTCGCTGGTTTTCTCGCACGGCGAGTGGCTCAGGAAAGGTGGATCTATGCGCTGACACGTTCGTGCTCCCCCTATTGAATTCTTCCTTGATTTTACATCAACGCTATGGTATAATCAAGCTTAAATATCATTAAAAATTGATATTAAAGGAAGTGCAGCCCATGGTCAGACGATTCGAAAACCGCACGGCGTATCTGTTCCTTTCGCCTTTTCTGCTTGTCTACGGCGTGTTTATGCTCTATCCGATTTTCCAGGCGGCCTTTATGAGCGTCTTCGAGTGGGATCTCCTGTCTCTGCAGCGCGACTACATCGGCCTGTCCAATTTCGCAGAGATGTTCACCAGGGACGCCAGGTTCTGGAGCTCACTTTCCAACACCGTCGAGTTTGTTCTCCTCTCCTCGCCGCTCATCATCATTTTCGGTCTCTTCTTCGCGCTTGGCGTGGCCAAACCGAAGACCGGGGTGATGCGGACGATGCTCTTCAGCCCCTACGTGCTGTCGGTCGCCGTCATGACGCTCATCTGGGGTTTTCTCTTCAACCCCGATCAGGGGCTGATTGCCGAGGCCTTGCAGCTGTTCTCAGTGGAGCCGCTCGCGTGGTTGACCAATCCGAGTCTGGCCATGCACGCCATCGTGATTGCAACCCTATGGTGGACGGTGGGGTTCAACATGGTGCTCTTTGTGGCCGGCCTTCAGGATATCGACCCGGCACTCTACGAGGCGGCCCGAATCGACGGGGCGGGGCCAATAAGCCGCTTTTTCCACATCACCCTCCCAGGGCTCGAGCGCACCATCGCGCTCGTCGCCATCCTGCAGATCATCGCCTCGTTTCAGATCTTTGGTCAGGTCTACATCATGACCCGCGGCGGCCCGGGCGGTACCACCCGCGTGCTCATCCAGTACATATACGAGAGCGGATTCCGGGACTTCCGCCTCGGATATGCGTCGGCCATGTCCATCATTCTTTTCGTGGTGATGTTTCTCGTTTCCATGGTCCAGCTGCGACTGTCACAGAGGAGGGAGGCATGAGCTCTCACACGCTGCAGGCCGAACCCGCCGTTCGTGCCACATCAGTCAATTTGAAGCCCTTGATCGGGAAATCTCTTCTGTTTATCGTCGCGTTTCTTTGGATCATTCCCATGATCTGGATGCTTGTGCTCTCGATCACACCGAACTCTATTCTGCAGGAGAATCCGACCATCCTGATCCCGCGCAGTCCCACCCTCGCGAACTTCATTGCGACCTTTCGTGTCGGGCTAACCATGCGGTGGTTCGCGAACAGCGTCATCGTTACCGGCGTGACGACCGTCGCCACCATCGTGCTTCAGTCGATGGCGGCCTACGCCGTTGCAAAGATCCCGTTTCGCGGGAAGTTCATCGTCTACCCGACGCTGCTCGCGGGCATGATGGTTCCGAAAGAGGCCATGTTCATTCCGCTGTTCCTGATGTTCGCCGAGGTTCAGATGCATAACACCTACCTCGCCCTCGTCCTGCCTCGGGTGGCCATTCCCCTCGGCGTATTCCTCGTGACGCAGTTCATGATGGCCATTCCACGCGAGATAGAGGAGGCGACGGAGATAGACGGGGCGGGGCGCTGGACCATTTTCTGGCGCATCATCATGCCGATGTCCCGACCCGCGCTCACTGCGCTCGCGGTCTTTACCTTCATCCTGACCTGGAACGACTACCTGTGGCCCCTCGTTTCGGCAACGGAGAAGGAGATGTTCACGATAACCACCGGCCTCGCGTCGCTTCAAGGAAACTTCGCCCAGGCGACGGAGCTCGGCTCACTGATGGCGCGCGGCGTCGTCGCGGCACTGCCGCTGATGATCCTGTTTCTCGTTTTCCAGAAGAACCTCCTACGGGGAATCTCGATGACAAGCGGTGGGAAATAGTCTGCATGTTTCTGTCGCCGTTGGCGGCATGCAATACGCACGAAAAAGGAATGGAGGAAGAACATGGTACGACGAACACAGATGCTGCTTTTGGCGGCGACACTCGTCATATTGCTGGCCGCTTGCGGTGGCACGGAACAGGAGGCTGCTGAGGGCGGCGAGACAAGCGAGGAGGCCGAGGAAGTTACTGTCCTGCGCCTTGCCCGCTTCTTCGGTGACTGTGACGATACGACCGCCGGCGTCACCGACGTCAGCCAGGCAACCACCGAATGCGAGGTCATTCAGATTCTCACCAACAAGTTCAACGCCGAACACGAGGGAGAGATCCGCATCGAGCGTCTCGGTGGCGCGGAGTGGGGGACCTACTACGACGCGCTGAACACGAGCTTCGCCGGTGGGAACCCGCCGGACGTGGCGGTCATGCATGGCTCGAACATGCCCGACTACACCTCCCGCGACCTTCTGCAGCCGGTTGAGCAGTACTTCGACGCCTACGGCATCGAGCCGAGTGACTGGACCGCTCCCGCGCGCGGTGCCGTGCAGAACGACGGCGAGTACTACGGCGTCGCCTTTGACCTGCACGCGAATCTTGCCCACGTCAACGCAGACATATTCCGCGAGGCGGGCCTCGTCGACGGCGACGGGAATCCCATCCTGCCGAGCTCTCGGGAAGAGTTTTTCGAGCAGGCCCGAATTGTTCAGGAGGAGACCGGCAAGCTCTATTTCGCAACCGATGCGTCACAGTTCCCCATCGGCGTCCGGCTGATGTTCACCCTTGTGTGGCAGCAGGGCTCGGACCTCGTAGCTGCCGACGGCTCGAGCGCAACCGTGGAGACGCCCGAGGCTCGAGAGGCCGTCGACTTCATGCTCGAGATGTTTGATTCCGGCTACGCCGATCCGAACTTCAACTACACCGCATCGCAACAGGCGTTTCTCGAGGGCGATGCAGCCATCCTGCACAACGGCACCTGGGCGGTTGATCAGTATAGGCGCGAAGCGGATTTCGACTACCGTGCCCTGGACTTCCCGACCCTCTACGATGAGCCTGCGGTCTGGGCAAACTCACACATGTGGGTTCTCCCCCGGCAACGTGGCGATGCCAAGTACGAGGCCGGCATGGAGTTCCTGTCCTTCCTCAACGAGCACGTCTTTGACTGGGCCGCCGGAACCGGCCACCTCGCACCACGGGCCTCGGTTCTCGCGAGCGACGAGCTCCAGAGCGTGCCCCAGAGGCAGAACTACTCCGATACTGCGGACATCGCCAAGCTGGTTCCGTCCATAGAGAACTGGCAGGCAGTGGAGGACATCCTCAAAGAGGAGATCGAGGCCACATGGCTCACCGGTAAGTCCGTTTCCGCGGCTCTGAGCACAAACGGCGTGCTGCAGGATTAGCCGATGGAGTTTTTCACGGCGCGCTGTACGGGTGAACGGCCGTGCGCGCGCCGTGCTTGGTAAAGATAGCCACATTCTTCCGTGGTATCTCAACCCGCCATCCGAAGCGCCCGGCGATGTCGCGCAGGGTGCGCTCGCAATAGAAGACCACATGGGAAATGTCCCGGCGATAGTGCCAGCCGGCGAAACGGCTGTCGTCCGTGAGAAACTCCGTCATGACGCCGAGGATGCCCCCGGGGTGCAGGAGTGAG
>JAAAOR010000098.1 GCA_009908735.1 Spirochaetota bacterium
TTTGCAGGTTTACGACGGCACCAACGCGGTCGCCATCGATCCGCAGGCGGTGTCCATAGCGCTCATCAAAGACTTCCTCGAGAGCCGCGATCGTCTGAAAATCACCTACGATTGCTCGAGCGATCGCCTGCTTCTGTTCAAGAATCATGGTATTCGGATGAGCGCCATTATCGACCTGCGCCCCGCGGTGAAGCTCCTCGAGTTTCAGAAGCAGGGGCTCGGGGCGGTGTTGCAGGAGGTGCTCGGCATCCCGCCGGCACGCGAGAAGGAGCGCTTCCAGCAGTACGACTGGACCAAGCGTCCGATCAATCAGGAGGCGCTTGCCTACGCCATCGACGACGTGGTGCATCTCTACCGCCTGCATGATGAGCTTCTCTCCCGCATAACCGGGGCGGGGCTACTGGACCGCTTTCTCCTGGAGAACTATCGCCTCCAGGACCGGGATCCCGATACCGATCGCGAGGCGGGGATCCTCCGCCGCGGGCGCAAGCAACGCCTCGAAGCCGTGGAGCAGGAGCTGCTTGCGGCCATGCATGCCCGGCGCGAGGCCGTTGCGCGGGAGGTCAACCTGCCCCCGAACACGGTGTACTCCAACCGCGATCTTCTCTCCGTTGCGGTCGGGGAGCGCTCGCCCCGGCAGGCGCAGCGGTCGCGAAACGTGCCTCGTGAGGCCTTCGAGAGGCTCGTGCGCGAGCTCGAGAACATTGTCGCGGGGGGATCGTAGTATCCCGCGGCATCGCTGAAGCTCCCGCGCCGCCCACGAGAGCCTCCCGCGCGGCCTGCGGCCCCTACGAGAGCCGAATGCGCGGGTTGAGCAGGGCGAAGAGCAGATCTGCCACAAGGTTTGCCGAGGCGTAGAAGAAGACGATGAGCACTGAAATTGCCTGCAGCACCGGCAGGTTTTTCTGCGTGACCGCGGTGACGAGAAGCGAGCCGATTCCCGGGAAATTAAAGACGTTCTCGATGACGACGAGCCCGCCCATGAGCCAGCCGATAGAGAGCGCTATCACCGCTATCGTGGGGAGCAGCGCGTTTCTGAGAGCGTGCGCCACGATAATCCGTTGGTAGGAGATGCCTTTCAGGGTTGCAGTGCGCACATAGGGCTTCTTCAGCTCCTCAAGCATGCCGGCGCGGGTCATACGGGTTATATAGCCGGTGAGGACCAGGCCTGCGGTAAGCGCGGGAAGGATCAGAAGCCGTATCCACTCGAGAAACGACATGTTCTGCGTAATGTAGGCGGTGGCGGGCAGCCAGCCCAGCCACAGGGCGAAGACGTTAATGAGTGCAATGCCTGTAACGAACTCCGGGAGCCCCACCACCGAGAGAGATACTACTGAGATCGTGCTGTCGGTGATGCTTCCCTCCCGGAGGGCCGCCACAACTCCCAGAAGCAGCGAGAGTGGAATGACGATAGCAAGCGTCATCCCCGCAAGACGCAGTGAGTTCGCAAGACGGCTGAGGACCAGCGCGCGCACGGGTGGATTGCCCGCGGTAAATGAGCGTCCCCAGTCGGCAGTCACAAAACCGCCGAGCCAGTCGGCGTACTGCCTAAGCGGCGGCTTGTCGAGACCGAACTTTGCCTCGAAGTTCTCGATGGCAGTGGGAGAGGCGTCCCGCCCCAGGACGAGCCGGGCGATGTCTCCTGGGAGGAGGTTGGTGAGGGCGAAGATCAGAAACGAGGTCACAAGAAGCGTGATCGCGAGGAGAAACAGCCGTCTGAAAAGGTAGCGCGTCATTGGTCGCCCTCCTCGCGTGGCCGGGCTGCGGCTTCCCGGTTGCCACTTTCCGGCGCGCCGGCCGGCGGCGGATCGGCCGCCGGCGGGCCTGCTTTCTGCATCGCCTCAAGCTCGGCGAGCGGATAATGGCAGCGAACCTGGTGTCCGTCTTCGCCGGCTCTTACCGGCGGGACATCGGTCTCGCACACCGTGCCGATTTTCCGCGGGCACCGTGTGTGAAACGGGCATCCCGACGGACGATTGCGGGGGGAGGGAACCTCGCCGCGGAGCGCAATGGGATGGTGGCGCGCCGCGGGGTCCGGCGTCGGTGCCGCCGAGAGAAGAGCCTCAGTGTAGGGATGGGAGGGAAACTGCAGAACTGCCTCGGTTGTTCCCTGCTCGACGATTTCCCCGAGATACATGACGGCGATACGGTCTGCAAGGTAGCTCACTACCTCGAGGTCATGCGATATGACGATGTAGGATGCTCCTTCGGCGGCGCGGAGGTCCTTGAGGAGGTTGATGATGACAGCCTGAACCGAGACGTCCAGTGAGGATGTCGGCTCATCGGCGATGACGAGCGAGGGGTTCGGCGCAAACGCCCGGGCAATCGCTACCCTCTGTTTCTCCCCACCACTCAGAAATGCCGGCTTTCTGTGGTAGTAATCCGCCGTCAGTCCCACGGCGGTGAGAAGCTCTTCGACCTGAGCTCTGACCTCCGAGCGGCTGCGGCGTTCTACGGAAAGCTTGTGAATCGTTCGGCTTATGGTCTGCCCGACGGTGCGATACGGATTGAGGGAATCATCCGGATTCTGAAACACGGTTCGGAGGTTGCGCAGTGTCTCACGGTTACGTTTTTTGAGCTCGAGGCTTACGGACTGATCGCTGAGCGTCACCTCGCCCTCATCGGCCTCTATGAGCGCGAGAATGGATCGCGCCAGGGTGGTCTTTCCGCTGCCGCTCTCGCCGACGAGGCCAAATGTCGATCGCTCGTTGACCTCGACCGAGACGCCCCGTAGGGCCTGCACGCCCTGAGAGCGCCGGCCGGTCAGGCGGTCGAGCGCCCGTGTCTCGCCGAACCGCTTACTCATACCGTGTGCGGTTAGAACGATGGATCGGCTCGGCCGTTCGGGGCTCTCGGTCTCCGCCGAGGTCTCGAATGGTGTGATCTCCCCCGCGGCGATCTCGCGCCACCGCCAGCAGCGCACCGAACGCCCCTCACCGGCGTTCTCGAGCGGAGGCTTGCTTCGGCGGCATTTGTCGGTTGCAAGGGGGCACCGGTCGGCAAAGACGCAGGCGGAGCTTCGGGCGCCGAGAGCCGGGGCCACGCCATCGATGTTGGTCAGCCGGGCTTCGCTGCCGCCGGTCGACGAGGGAAGGCAGGCAAGTAGACCCGCGGTATAGGGGTGACGAGGCGCGGCGAATAGCTCATCAACCGGGGCGCTCTCCATGACCTCTCCAGCATAGAGAACCGTTACGTAGTCACAAAGCTGCGCAACGGTGCCGAGGTCGTGGGATACATACAGTGCGGCCGCCTCCTCCTCTTTAATGAGATCGCGCAGGAGATCGAGGATGACGGCCTGGGTGGTCACGTCGAGGGCGGTCGTGGGCTCGTCGAGCACCACCAGCCGGGGGCGGGTGCTGAGGGCCATCGCAATCATAACGCGCTGAACCATGCCGCCTGAGAGCTGGTGAGGATAGCGCGAGAGCACCTGCTTCGAGTCAGCTATCTGCACGTGCCTCAGGGCCTCTTCCGCCTGCTCGTGCGCGTCGGCCGCTGATAGCCCGAGATGGCGCCTTGTAACCTCGGTCATCTGGCGTGAAATCCGCAGAGATGGATTCAGCGAGTCCATGGTATTTTGCGGCACGAGGGAAATCTGATTTCCCCAGACTTCCCGCATCGCAGCGTCGCTGACCGCTCGGAGATCCTGATCGTCGAACATGATACGACCCTCGGAGACCCGAGCGTTTCGTGCCAGGTAATGAATCATGGCCATGGCGACTGTGGATTTGCCGCTGCCGCTTTCACCAACGAGCCCGTGGATCTGCAGCGGGTCGATGCGAAGATCGACGTCCTCAACCGCGTTGAGCCAGGTCCGTCCGAAGCGGTACTCGATAGAGAGGTTTTCGACGCGTATTACCGATTCCGTCACCTGCGCTACTCCTCGTTCCTCAGAAGTCGACGGACGCCGTCGGACATGAGATTGAAACTGATGATGAGAACCGCGATCCCGAGTACCGGATACCAGAGCTCCCATGGCGCCTCGCTGATCTGGGTTCTGGCATCCAGCACCATTCGTCCCCATTCGGGTGAGGGCGGCTGCACCCCGAGGCCCAGGAAACCGAGGGAAGTTACCAGAATGATGGCATAGGACAGCCGAAGGGACGCCTCCACGACCAGCGCCGGCAGCACAGTCGGCATGATCTGGCGGAAGAGAATGTGCATCGTGCCCTCTCCTCGCAGTTTTGCCTCTTCGATGTAACCGCGGTCTCGC
>JAAAOR010000046.1 GCA_009908735.1 Spirochaetota bacterium
GATCTCCCGCTACTCCTTCGTGCTCATGATCGTTCCCATTGAT
The DNA here is from genome assembly GCA_009908735.1 of Spirochaetota bacterium. The sequence goes on from JAAAOR010000046.1 coordinate 44, forward strand.
CTGGAAGCGCCGAAGGGACGATTGATCCTGCCCCAGGTTCAGACCATCCGGGAGATCCTCGACGCGGACGCCGCGACACTGGTCGTGAAGGAGCGGGAGGTGGACTGGGCGCTGTCGCAGCTGAAGCGGCCGCCGGACCTTGCCATTACCGACTCGCAGGTCGTACAAAAGGCGGCCGGATCAATACCGCCGGAGATACCGCTTACCACGTTCAGCGTGCTCTTCTCGCGCCTCAAGGGGGACCTCGCCCGGTTCGTCGAGGGCTCGGCTGCGATCGACCGGCTCGAGCATGGCGACCGTGTGCTGCTTGCAGAGAGCTGCACCCACCATGCACACTCCGACGACATCGGTCGTGTGAAGATTCCGCGCTGGCTTCGGCAGTACACGGGAAAGGACCTCGACATAACGGTGCAGGGCGGCGGATACCCCGAAGACATCGCGGACTACGCGCTCGTAATCCACTGCGGCGCCTGCATGCTTACGCGGAAGATGATGCTGAGTCGTCTCGACGAGGCGGTTGCCGCCGGGGTCCCGGTGACAAACTACGGTATCGCCATCTCCCACCTTCACGGGCTGTTGGACCGCATACTCGTGCCCTTCGGGGATGAGCTGGGGCCGGGCTAATCTGCGCCGCCTCAGAGCGTCCCGAACACGTGCACCGTGGTGTGGCGGTAGGTCTCGCCGGGGTAGAGGAAGGGTGATGGGAAACCGGGCTCGTTGACCGCGTTCGGCAAAAACTGCGTCTCAAAGCACATCCCTGCGTGCTTGACCAGGGTGCCCCCGTCGCGGGCGGGCGCGCCTTCGAGTTTGTTCCCGGTGTAGAACTGCAGGCCGGGCATCGTGCTGCGGATCTCCATGGTGCGACCGCTCTCGGGCTCTTCCACCCGCGCCAAACGGGTCAACTCCTCTGATGCCATCGTGGCGCGGGACCGCTGCCCACCGAGAGTGTCGCCGAAGACATAGCACTCGTCAAAGCCGTCTCCCGCCTCGCCGATGTCTTTGCCCACGGGTTTGGGCTGCCTGAAATCGTGTGGGTCACCGGCAACCGGCGCGATGCGCCCCGTGGGGATCTGGCCCTCGCCGGTCGGGAGATAGTGATCGGGGTCGAGGGTTACCACGTGACCGAGGATTGTGGCGTTGGGTCCTCCGCCGAGATTCCAGTAGGTGTGATTAGTCAGATTGACCGCCGTCGGCCGGTCCGTGGTTGCCTCGTAGGCGAGAACGAGCTCGTTCTTCTCGGACAACGAGAGGCGGATCGAGACCGTAAGATTGCCGGGGAACCCGCATTCGTCGTGCGGGCTGGTCCGACTGAACACGACGCCCGCCTGCTCGCTCTCACCGAAGAGCTCCGCCGTCCACAGCTTTCGGTGGAAACCGTCGGTGCCGCCGTGAAGCGTATTCTTGCCCTGGTTGGCGTCGATGCGGTGAGTTGTGCCCGCGAGCCTGAACGCCGCACCGGCTATCCGGTTTGCAACGCGGCCCACTGTCGCACCGAAATACGGATGTGCACCTAGATAACCCTCGAGGTCGTCGAAGCCGAGGGTAACCTCCGTGCGTGTGCCGGAGACATCCGGCAGCAGCACCGATGTTATGATAGCACCATAGGTAATCGCGGACACGCGTGTCCCGCTCTCGTTCTCGATGGTGATGCGCTCGACCGGGCCTTCGGGGGAATCCCCGAAGGCTTGTTTGCCGATTGTCATGTGCAGGCCGTTATATGAGCTGCGGGCGCTTGACGTACTCGTCGGCGTGGAGAAGCATCTTTACGTACTGGGCACGTCGGTATGCGCTCTTGCCCCCGGTATTCTTCGCGCTGAGCTTGCCGCGGAAGTCCGCAATGCTTCGATAGCCCTTGCGATCCATCCAGTCGGAGATGCCGCTGTTCAACTCCTCGACCACGCCGATGGAGTTTTGGTAAATGGTGCTGACAACCTGAAAGACGTCCGCGCCGGCGAGCAGGACTTCCACCGCATCTTCGGCCCTGTGGACACCGTTGGATGCGCAGAGGCTTCCCTTCGTGTTTCCGTAAAGCATGCCGACGAATCTCATCGGAAGCCGGTGGTCGTTCGGCTGCGAAAGATTGAAGGGGTAGGAGAGGTCCTCCTTCTCAATGTCGAAGCTGGGGTGGAACATGCGGTTGAACAGCACGAAGCCGTCCACGCCGGTTTCGGCCATGCGCTTAATCAGCTCGAGGGGGTTCGTGTAGAAATGGCTGAGTTTCACCGATACGGGAATCTTTACAGCATTTTTGACGTCACGAAGCGCGTTTATTTGATCGTCCTCGATCTTCTTCGCGTTTTCGTCGAAGTCCGTGGGGGTGGAGAAAAAGTTGAGCTCGAGGCCGTCGACGCCGGTCTCCTCCAGGCGCTTGGCCCACTCGACCCAGGTGTCGTGATTCACGGCGTTGAGGCTGGCAATGACGGGAATGCGGGCCTCTTCCTTGGTCTTTTTCACCCACATCAGATGTTCCTCGGGACCGGAGTGCTCCATTTCGGGGAAGATGTCGGTCATCTCCGCATGCCAGTCGTCGTACATCTCGATGTCTTCTTCCATTTTGTACTTTTCGAGCTGGATTTCCTCTTCGAAGAGAGACTTGATGACAAGCGCCCCGGCGCCTGCTTCCTCTATCTTCTTTATAGCCTTCATGTTGGCGGTGAGGCTGCACGCGCCGACGACGAGCGGGCTCTCGAGGTCGATACCCATGTAGCTCGTTTTCAGATTTGCCATGTGTCGCTCCTTGCTTTTCAGCTTACGATCGGGTGGTGCGCCGGCGCAGCCGGCACTCACACGCTACTATCTTAAAAGGGCCCGGGCGCTACGTCAACGGCTGAGATTGATTCGGCGGGGCCGCGTGAGTATCTTCTGAGAGATTCTAAGGCAGGAGTGATGTATGCCAAGTGCGGCCGAACGGCTGGAACAGGCCGTCGAGGTGGATTTTCTCGCAAAGCTCACGGAAGCGTTCGGTGAGAGGCTGGATTCCGTTGTTCTCTACGGAAGTTACGTGGAGGGCGACTTTCAAGCGGGTGTCTCCGACGTGAACGTGCTCGTCCTCCTCTCCGAGCCTGACCCAGAAGCTCTCGGGCGGCTTGCGAAGTCGGCCGGCGCGATGATGCGAAAGCGGCGCATTACGCCGCTTGTCCTCGCCTCCGGGGAGTTCGCCCGCTCGAGTGATGTCTTTCCCATGGAGTATCTCGATATTGCCGCGCGGCATAGGCTGCTCCATGGTGAGGATCCCACCGCCACATTGGCGATCGACCGACGCAACCTGCGCCACCAGCTCGAGCACCAGATGCGGGGCAACCTCATCAGCCTCCGACAGCTCGTGCTTGCCGCCCGCGGCCGGCGCCGCCTGCTCGGGCGCGAGCTCAAGCGCTGGTACGGTCCCGTTGCGGCGGTTTTCCGCGGGCTGCTGCGCCTCAAGAGTGTCGACCCGGTGCCTACCGACCCGGATGCGCTCATTTCCTCCGTCAACGAGACGTTCGGCCTGGAGCCGGGCCCCTTCATGCAGCTCGTTGCCTACCGAAAAGGTGAGTCTGCAGATCCCGTCGGGCTCGCCGACGGTCTGCTGCTGCGGCTCGCGGATCTGGTAGACACGATCGACCGGATGGAGAGTTGAGCATGAGGGCTCAGCGTGCGAATCAGCTGCCTACGGCTTCGCCGGCGATGCGGACCTCGGGGGCTTCGGTAGCCGGCCGTGGCTGCGGTTCCGCCGGCGGCCCGCCGGTCCCCGCAACGGTCGCGCTCCTGCTCGCGCTCCTGCTTTCGGCGGCGGCCGTTCCCGCCGCGGCACAGGATCTGCCCGAGCCCTCGGGGTTCGTGAACGACTTTGCCGGGGTTATCGACGCCGGGGACGAGCAACGCATGACCGCGCTTGCCGGGGCGGTGCAGGAGGCAACGGGTGCGGAGATCGCCGTAGCCGTGGTTGATTCCGTGGAGCCCTTCGGAACCGTCGAGGAGTACTCAATACGGCTCGCCTCCGCCTGGGGCGTAGGTGGTGCCGAGGATGACTCCGGTGTGCTCTTCGTCCTCGCGCTCGACGAGCGCGAGGTGCGCATGGAGGTCGGCTACGGCATCGAAGGCGCCATTCCCGACGGTCGGGCCGGCGAGATTCTCGACACCGCCGTGCTACCGCAGTTACAGCAGGGCAATTACGGCGAGGGTCTC
>JAAAOR010000066.1 GCA_009908735.1 Spirochaetota bacterium
GTCCTCTTCGCCCTCGTGCATGATGCGGACGGTGACCTCACCCAGCGCGTCGATGCCTTCGGTCACCGCATTTATGGTGAACTCGAGCAGCGTGACGTGATCACCGACAATCTGCTCCACGGCGGTGAACGCCGCATGGACGGGGCCAGTGCCGATGGTTGCCGCTGTGTGCGCGGTGCCATCCGGTCCTTTCAGTCTGAGCGCGGCGGTCGGCATGCCTGCTGTACCGCACGAGATCTGCAAGTCTTGGAGAGAGAAGACTTCACGCGGCTTGTATACCTCATCGGCCATCAGGGCCTCGAGGTCGGCGTCGGTGATGTTCTTCTTCTTGTCGGCGAGTTGCTTAAACCTCTCCATGACGGCTTTCAGGTTCTCATCGGACAGCTCGTACCCGAGTTCCTTGAGCCTGTCGCGCAGAGCGTGGCGTCCTGAGTGCTTACCGAGGACAAGCTTCGACTTTGACAGCCCGACCATTTCCGGCCGCATGATTTCGTACGTCTCGTGGTGCTTGAGCATGCCGTGCTGGTGAATGCCCGCCTCGTGTGCGAATGCGTTCGCGCCAACGATGGCCTTATTCGGTTGAACGTACATTCCGGTATAGTTTGAGACCATGTGGCTGACCCGAGTGATCTGAGTCGTGTCGATGCCTGTCTCGAGATTGTACGCCGGCTTCCTCGTGCGCAGCGTCATCACTACCTCTTCGAGTGAGGTATTTCCTGCCCGCTCGCCAATCCCATTCATCGTCACCTCGACCTGCCGGGCGCCGTTCTGGACTCCGGCGAGCGTATTGGCCGTTGCAAGTCCGAGGTCGTTGTGGCAGTGCACCGAAACGATGATGTTTTTCGCGCCGTCCGTATTCTTGATAATATCGCGTATGAGGTTGCCGAACTCGGATGGAGTCGTATAGCCGACGGTATCGGGGATGTTTACAGTAGTAGCCCCGGCCTCGATCGCCACTTTGAGAACGCGGTAGAGGAAGTCCGGATCACTTCGCCCAGCGTCCTCAGGGCTGAACTCCACGTCGTCGGTCAGAGACTTCGCATAGCTGACCATTTCCTGGGCTCTCTCGATGACCTGTTCAGGATCGAGCTGCAGTTTGTGCTTCATGTGAATCGGCGAAGTCGCGATGAAGGTGTGGATCCGCGGTCGCGCCGCATCCTTGATTGCCTCCCAGGCTTTGTCGATGTCCGAGGTATTTGTCCGTGCCAGGCCGCATATTGCCGGAGGCGTGGGAAAGGTAGTGCGCGGTTCGTTCCCCACAGTTTTGGCGATTCGCCGCACCGCTTCGAGATCGTCCGGCGACGAGGCGGGAAAGCCGGCCTCGATCACATCGACCCCCAGGCGGGCGAGACCCCGTGCGACATCGAGCTTTTCCGCGGAGGTCAAGGTGGCCCCAGGCGACTGTTCGCCGTCTCGAAGAGTCGTGTCGAACACATATACATAGTCGTTTCGCTCGCTCATGTTGCCCTCCTTCGGCAGCATCTGTTTACACACGCGCATGCCTCCCCATCTCTCGGGTTCTTATTGAGGCTCCGCTCAGCGCTGCGTCCGTTTATCCGACGCGTGCCTACCGGAGCAAAATAAGGAGGCTAAGGAGTAGAGTGCTAATGTAAAGTGAAATCTGAGGGAGCAGCGAGAAAGAGCAGGCGGGCGAACGAAACATGATGCGTGTGGGCGATGAGAAAGAACTTGCAAACCTTTTTTGTGTCGCCGTCGCTGAAACCATGTCGCTCACGTCCGTTATCGCGTGTGTTGGCTGGAAGGTTACACAAACTTCACGGACTCGGTCAAGTAACCTTTGGTAATTATACGAGAAATTCACATGAAACCAGGGACGGAGGAGGAGACGCCACTGAGCAGGCAGGAGACGGCGAAGCGGGGCGTTGGATTTATCGCTTAGCGTTGAATTTTGGAAGAAAGTCCGAAGAAGTTTCAATCAACGGCTGCAAATTGGGCGTACCCAAGGGTATGAGAGAACCGCGAAGAATAGTCGAAGGTGCCACGTACCATGTTATCGCTCGGGCAAATCGTCGGGAGTTCATCCTCAGCTCGAGCGTAGTGAAAGCGATCTTTATTCGCATTCTCATTCGAGCGAAGACAAAGTTCGACTTCACCGTCGTAAATATTTGCATCATGGAGAATCACGTTCACCTGCTGCTTCGTCCAGGCGATGATGAATCTCTTTCTCGCATCATGCAGTGGATACTGAGTTGTTTCGCCATGCGGTTTAATCGCCATTACGGCATCCAGGGCCACGTGTGGTATGATCGCTTCAAAAGTTTTGTTATCGTCAACCTGCGGCAATTTCAGCGTACCTTCACGTACATTTCGGACAATCCGGTGCGCGCGGGCCTTGCCGCGACTGCTGGAGAATACAAATACAACGGGTTCGCGTTCATCCGTGCCGGCCCAGGCCGAGTAGTTGATCCGCCGACGGAGGTGGTGCGGCTGCTCTTTCCCGGCTTTGCGTTTCCGCAGCTTCTCGAACCACTGTCCGCACAGCAATAACTCCTCGACATTCTCGCGTAGCTTCGCAGCACAGAGATGCTCTTCGGCTACCCGAGATCAGCGGCGGTCTCTTCGCCGTTCTGTGGCGCCGTCGCTGTGAAGTACTGCCCTACCAGCAACCTACTCCCCCAGCCGCTCGTGGAGCACGTTAGCGGCCGTCTCGAGAATTACCGCCATGACGGTAAATTTTGTCTTCTCATCCTCATCCAGGGTACCGATGAATTGCCAGAGTTGCCCAAGAGCCTCTGATTGCGTATCACGGTCTGATCTGAGAAACTGGTCTGCGACCGCGCGAAGTTCATCGGCTCCATGAATATGCTCGAGGGCTTCTTGTATCCAGTCCATTCTCCTCCGTCCCCACCGTGTTGTCTGTCTTTATTTATCACAGCCGAGAGACTTCCAGCAAATGTTTCCCTCGAGTCTCGCCCGTTGAAACCTCCGTCCCCGTGTTTACTCCCGGCGTTTGCGGGTCGGCCCCGACCGAGATGTTGTTGCACACTCTGTCAAAAAAGGTCAAAACATGGTAGTCTCTTTCTGATTTGAACAGGAACCTCCCGCCTTTTGGAGGGGCGTAATGAAGCTCTCTGGAAAACTAACTGTTATCGTGATGCTCATCGTTGTTGTATTTGCCGCAGTCGCCGTATTCGCGGGGAACGCGTGGGTGACGTCGCGCGGACTTAACTCGCTTCAACACGATGCACTTCGAGCCGCACGAGACGTATATCGAGTAACAGATCAGAATAAGACACTAATACTTGCCGAATCCGATCTGGAGCGCCTCTTACGTCAGTGGGACGAAACTCTTGAAACGTTCGAAGAGTCTCTCGGAAAACTCGCGGCCAATCGGCAGCTCGAGCACATGCATAGTGATGTAAACGACCTTTTGGATCGAACGCTCGTGGTCTGGCAGACATCCCGGCAGCGTATGGAAGATGCCCGTCGATCACTTGACGAAATTTTGAGAAACGACGACATCCCCGATTTCTTCAAGTTCGGTATCGACCCCATGCTCGAATCTGATTCCTTCCGGCGATTCGCTGACGAGGCGACGCTCGCGTCTCTGGTAGCGGCGCGGCAGGAACTGCAAAGTGTGGACGTCGTAACGCGTGAGGCGATCGTGGCTGATCTCGAATCCATCAATGATGCAGTGCAACAGCGTATCGCAGTGCTACAATCTCGTGCGCTGAGAGCCTCGGCCATCGCTGTCGTTGCGGGCTTAATACTCTCAGGGTTTGTGTTGATAAAGTTTTCGAAACAATTGACCTCCCGCGTTCACTCGCTGGAGAGCACGATGGGGCGCATGGCGGAGCTGGATATGACGCCGCAACTCCATGACACGCGTCGCGATGAAATCGGCTCACTGTGCAGGTACACCAACGCTGTGCTCGAGGGGATCAGGCAGTTCATGCGTACGGTCAGAGCCGCCTCCGGCCAGATGACGGAGCTCCAGGAGACACTCACTCAGGGTTCCCAGCAGTCTGCCGGAGCCATAGATCAGATTGACAGAACCATCAAATCCATACAGGAGCAGTTCGCAACTCTTGACGAGAGCATCGGGACAAGTGCGAACGCGATCGCCGAGATTACAAAGCGAGTCGAGGGGCTGAACTCAAGCATCGAAAGTCAATCGAGTGCGATCGAGGAATCGTCGGCTTCCATCGAAGAATTCGGCACATCCATCGAGAATGTCGCAAAGCTCAGTCAGGACCGGCGGGCACGTGCGGAGGAGCTGGCGAGCGTTACGGCGCAGGCGGGTGAGCGGGTTGCATCCACGAATACGATCATCGGTGGTATCAGTGAAAAGATCGATGATATGCTGGAGATTATACAGATTATCAACACGATCTCCGAACAGACCGATCTTCTCTCGATGAACGCGGCGATCGAGAGTGCGCATGCCGGGGAAGCCGGCAAAGGCTTCGCGGTGGTAGCGGAAGAGATACGTAAGCTTGCGGAGTCTACGTCTGAGAACGCCTCCCAAATCGACGAAGCCCTCCGGTGGATAACGGGAAGAATCCGCGAAGCGCTTGAAGCGAGCCAGCAAAGTCAGAAGACCGTTGAAGAAATCAACACCGATATCGGGTCCTTTGCCAACGCGATGGCCGAGATCTCACAGAGCATGGATGAACTGCGTCTCGGCAGCCGGGAGATTATGGAGGCTTCGAGTGAAATACGGACTGTTACCGGGCAGGTAAAGGATGGCTCGGCGGGCATTAGCGAAGAAAGCGAGCATATTCGCGGGGCAATGAACCAGGTAACGGATGTCTCGCAGTCCGTGCGGTCAAGTCTCGATGAAATAGGCAACGGCAGCTCGTGGATCCTGCAGTCGATGACTGAAATCAGTTCCGTGTCGGAACGGGCCCGGGAACAAATGCACGAGCTTGATACGCTCGTCGACTCTTTCAAGACCGAGTCGGAAGAGTTCCCCGGCACGCAGTCGACCGAGGCCGACTCAGGGACCGTGGCCGCGGGGACGGAGGATGCGAAAGTCGACAGCGAGGAACCGGAAGAACTGCAGGCCGCTGAAAGCTCCGAGATCGGCGTCACCAAGGCAAGTCCTCAGGATGTCGCCAACGCTCAACAGTCGAGTTAGGCTGACCACCGCTGAGACTGCCCAGAGCCCCCAACCGAGTGATCCCGGAGTATTATCGCACAACGACGTAGGCGTCGCGGTGGAGAGACTCAGCGATGTGTTCGAGAAGGGCAAGATCACGCGCGGCCTGCTCCAGTGAGTAGGGCGGCGTGGTGCCCGAGGTCGCCGAGGTTGCCAGCACCCGCCACATTTGCTCATGGGCGGATGCAGGATCTGCTGGAATAGTTTCGCTGGTGCCACGCTTTGACTCCAGGAAGGCACCTGTCTCGTCTATGTGAATCAGTCCCTCCGTCCCGCGGATGGTAAAGTAATTCCTCCGTCCCCCGAGAAACGCGGAGTGGCTGAAAAATCCGGTCAGACCGCTCTCGTATCGAAACACCGTCGATACGTGGTCAAACTCTCCGAACTCAGGTCGAAAGCTGTTACCCCAGGCCCTGAGGTGAGCAGGAGAGCCGAATAGCTTCGCGTGTACGGCAAGGTCGTGCACCCCGCCGTCGAAGAAATTGCCGATCGGAAACGTCGTGTCGATACGCCAGGCGGTTGAGCCGTAACCTCCACTCTGGTCCTCTTTAGGGTCGAGGAAAACATGTCGGATCTTTTCGTAGGTCGCAGGCGTGCCGATCCGTCCCGAGCGAATGAGCTCACCGACCCGGTCCCACAGCTGTGCGTACGGTGCCTGCTCGAGCACGTAGACCGGTGTACCTGCGCGCGTGGAAGCGTCAAGCACCGTGTTCCCCTCCGCCACGCTTACCGCGAACGGTTTCTCGACGAAAACGGGTTTCCCTGCCTCGAGCGCCCGCACTGTCATAGGCGCATTCTGGGGAATAGGCGTGAGAAGAACGACGGCGTCGATCTCCGGTGCTTCGAGAAACATCTCGTAATCGTGATACAACGATGCCGAAGGTACCTGTTCGTGCGCTTTCGACAACGTCGCATCGCTCCGGGCCAGGAATGCCGTTACTTCGAATGAAGACGGGAGAGACAGGAGCACGTCGCGGTGTGCATTGTCCCAGATAAGACCAGGGCCGACGACGCCAAGTTTGATTGGGGCTCTGCGCTTCGAGTCGGACATATTACCCTCCTTTACTCTACGGACACACGTGCCACCTTATCTGCTGCCACAGGCCGGATAGCAGGGGCGTGTCTTACCACTTCCAAACACCTCCACTGTGCAGGATCGGCCGACTTGTGTCCACGATCGAACTTTATCACAGGGACGGAGGCTGGAACGCAAGGCAACGCAAATCCGGGGACGGAGCTCGGAACGGTGCGCCCCGCGAGGCGCACGAAAAAAGCGACCGAACGCTACACGTCCGGCCGCCCTCGATATCCAAATATACGCGCGTTAGCGCGAAAGGATGCTCTTCGCCTCGCGGACCATCTGGTTCGAGTAGCCCCACTCGTTGTCGTACCAGGCGGTAACTTTTAGGAGGTCACCGTCGACGACCATGGTGCCGTTTAGATCGACAATTGACGCATGGGGGTCGGCCACGATGTCACCGGAGACGATCTCGTCTTCCATGGCGTCCATGATGCCCTTGTACTTTCCGGCCGCCTCTTCGCGAAAGATGTTGTTCACCTCCTCCACGGATGTCGGGCGCTCGGTGACGAAGGTAATGTCGGAGATGGAACCCACGGGCACCGGAACGCGCAGTGCCATGCCGTCGAACTTACCCTGCAGTTCCGGAAGAACGAGGGCTGTTGCTACCGCAGCGCCGGTCGTTGAGGGAACGATGTTAGCGGCGGCTGCGCGACCGCGGCGCACCTTTTTCTGCGGCGAGTCGACAATGGACTGCGTGGACGTGTAAGCATGTACCGTGGTCAGCATAGCCTTTTTGATGCCAATGCGGCGGCCGATAATTTCCACCGGCGGGGTGATGCTGTTCGTAGTGCAGCTGGCGCAGGAGATGATGACATGTTCGTCCTCAGGCGCGCCGTTGACGCTGTGAACGACGGTGCGAACCGTCTTGCTCTTGGTCGGAGCAGAGATGATGACGTGCTTTGCCCCCGCTTCGATGTGCTTCTTCGCGCCCTCTTCTTCTGTGAACAAACCGGTACTCTCGATGACGAGATCCACGTTCATGTCCTTCCAGGGAAGTTGTGCGGGATCTTTCTCCTTGAGGACCTTGACTTTCCGCCCGTCCACCACGAGCGCATCGCCATCGGCCTTTACATCTTTCTGATAGCGACCGTAGACGGTGTCATACTTGAGAAGATAGGCGAGGGTGTCGGGGGGAACGAGATCGTTTACTGCTACAAGCTCGAGCTCGGGCGTCTCTTCGATGATCTTGAATGTAGCTCTACCAATCCTGCCGAGTCCATTAATGGCAACACGAGCCATATGGGAGCCTCCTTTTCGATTTGGATTCCGTTTGCTTTTCAATCATACAGGTAAATGCCGCACCGGTTCAAGCTCGTCGCGCTACTAACGCGTTAGGGCATGCCCGAATTAGAAGTGAGGGGCCGACGCCGCACGGCGCCGCCGCGCCCGCAGCCCTGAGTCGACAGACGAGCCCGAGGCCCACTCAGCCGTTTTTTTGGGCGAACTCCCTCATGAACTCGGCGAGGGCCTGGGCGCTTTCGAGGGGCATGGCATTGTAAAGCGACGCCCGAACACCACCGACGCTGCGGTGTCCCTTGAGTCCGAGCATGTTCGCCCGTTCAGCCTCTTGTACGAAGAGGGTTTCAAGCTCTTCGCTCGGTAATCTGAAGACCACGTTCATGGTTGAGCGGTAGGCACGATCAACCGGCGAAACGTAAAAGCCACCGCTTGCCTCGATCGTCTGGTAGATCAGTCCGGCCTTCTCCTCGTTTCGCTTCTCGGCGCCTTCGATGCCGCCGTTGGATTTGAGCCAGTGGAGTACCTTATTCATTGCGTAGATAGAAAAGACCGGCGGGGTATTGTAGAGTGAGGTCTTTTGGACATGGGTGGCGTAGCTCAGATAGGCGGGAAGATCGTTCCGCGCGTTTTCGAGCATACTTTCACTAATTATGACGACGGTGACCCCGGCTGGGCCGAGATTCTTCTGCGCTCCGGCGTAGATGAGATCTAACTGGCCGATCGGGATCCTGCGTCCCGCAATATCGCTCGACATGTCGCACACAATGGGGACCGAGCCGGTGTCGGGAAACTGCTTCCACTGCAGCCCGCCGATGGTTTCGTTGCTGGTCAAATGCAGGTAGGTCGCATCGGGGTTCACAGAGACGGACGCAGGGGCGGGGAGGCTCGTGTAGTTCTGCTCGGCGCCATCGAAGAGGATGTTCACCGTGCCGAGCTTTTGAGCGTCGGAGAGGGCCTTCTTCGCCCACGCCCCGCTTACCACCATATCGCAGCTGCGGTGATCGCCGAGAAAGTTCAAAGGCACCATCGCGAACTGCATTGTTGCGCCACCGGCGAGAAGCAGCACGTGGCGATCCTCCGGCACCTCGAGAAGCTCCCGAATAAGCTCAACGGTCTCGCTGTGGATGGCGTCATACATCTTGCTTCGATGGCTGGTCTCGATCATGGACAGGCCGGCGCCCTTGTAATCGAGCATCTCTTCCTGAAGCTCTTTGAGGACGCCGACGGGTAGCGTCGAGGGACCTGCATAGAAATTGTACTTCCGGGCCATTCTTATCTCCTCGGTTACACTGGATGCCGAGTAATGCTACTCCAGGCGCACCGGTGTGGTCAAATGGCTTCGCCCCGAATAGACTTCCCCGTATGAGGCGCATCGACGATAGATTCGAGACGCGAGATGGAGTGTCCCTGGCGCGCACGGCATGGGACCCGGCCGGTGGACGAGCCGTTGAGGCACACGGGGACGGAGGACTACGCCCCGGGGTGCTTATCATTCACGGCATGGCGGAGCATCGCATGCGCTATGCCGATCTCGGCGAAGCGCTTGCCGCCCGGGGCTTTGTAGTGTGGGCGTACGACCAGCGAGGCCATGGTGACACGGCGCAGGGTCCCGAATCGAGGCGCCACATTGCACCTGGCGACGACTGGATGGCCCTCGTGGAAGACGCCGGAGAGCTACTCTCGGCGCTCGCGCGCGCACTTGCCGGCGACGAGGCTACCAGGACGGAGGCAGCCTCGATCGAGGCCGCCGACACCAAGGCAAGGGGGGCCGGAATCATGGCTGGAAGCCGAGCCGCTCCCCGAACCGGCGGCCCGATTTTCGCGTTAGGGCACAGCATGGGCTCGCTGGTGCTTCGTGACACGCTCCGCAATCCTCCGTCCCCGCTCTGCGCTGCTATCTTGATGGGAACGGCTGGGTCCGGCGGACTAAAGGCGGCGGTCGGCAGGGCGCTCGCGGCGATCATTGCGGCTTTCAGGCCGCCGCACGGACCCTCAAAGTTTTTGAACGACCTCACCTTTGGTCCGTACAACCACGATATCGCGCATGCCGAGACGCAGTTCGACTGGCTTTCCCGCGACCCCCACGAGGTGCGTCGGTACATCGAAGATCCTTTCTGCGGCGAGGTTATGTCCGCCCACTTTTACCGTGAGCTCACGCGAGGAATCATGCGGGTGAGCTCTCGTGAGGCAATCGCTGCGATTCCACATGAGACCTCACTATTGCTGATGTCGGGGACGGAGGACCCCGTCGGCCGCGCGGGCCGAGGTGTTCGCGAGGTTGCCGATCGCCTCGAGCGCGCCGGGCATCCAAGCGTTGAGCTTCGCCTCAGAGCCGGCGCGCGCCACGAGTTACTCCACGAGGTGGATCGCGGGGAAGTTGTCCGCGAGATCGCCGACTGGCTCGAACATCAGGTGGCTACTTGCCAAAACCGCCCTCATCTACAAGAATGAGCGCATGCTCGAGGGAGGACGCGCGTGCGCAATCAGATAGGGGCGGCACTCATATTCGGTCTGCTTGGTTTGACCGTGGGATATTTGATATTCGGCCGTGTTGGCGGCGAGTTCGTGGCAATCACCGATTTGATCCGGCTGCCCGACAACATCTTTCAGGAGTTCGGTGAGGCATTCCGCGGCATCCGCGAGATTCGCAGGAACATCCTCATCTCCGGCGCAGTGGGCCTCGGTGTCGGCGTCCTTTACAGCGCCCTGCGGCGACGGTAGTCTCGGCGGCGTTGCCGCAGCGGGTCCCTCGCCGGCCGATCTCCCTCGCCGACGGGGATGAACGCCGCGCAACTCGCGAGCCTGCTCGGCCGCCGCGATCCGATCGCCCGCCCGCCTCGGCGTCGAACGCTACTTCAGGCCCAGCAGGCGCCCGTAGGCGGCGAGCTCGGCGCCGGGATTCCCGCCAAGCACTTCTTTGGTAAGCTTTTTTCCGAGCTGCACACCTTCCTGATCGAAGCTGTTGATATTCCACGCGAAGCCCTGAAACATCACTTTGTTTTCGTAGTGCGACAGAAGCGCCCCGAGAACCCTCGGTGTCAGTCTTTCGCCGTAGAGCAGGGTCGAGGGGCGATTCCCCTCGAAGTTCTTGTTTGGATTCTCATCACTCTTGCCCATGGCGAAGGCCACGATCTGAGCGACGAGATTTGCAACGAGCTTGGTTTGGCTCGCCGAGTGGTCAAACTCCACATCTTCGCCTCGCTGCGACTGCCGGAAACCGAGAAATTGCAGCGGGATGATGTCGGTGCCCTGATGCAAGAGCTGATAAAAGCTGTGCTGACCGTTGGTCCCAGGCTCGCCGAACACCAACGGGCCGGTGGGGTAGGGCACCCGCGCGCCGTCACGGTTCACGCTCTTGCCGTTGCTCTCCATGTCGAGCTGCTGCAGGTGAGCGGGGAATCGCGAAAGTGCCTGGCTGTAGCCTAGAACGTTTCGCTCGTACACACCGATCATGGCGTCCATGAGGATTGCGTTGGCCCGGATGTCCGGCTCGAGCGCGGCCCTATCGCCTGCGTGAGCACCGGCGAGAAACTCCTCGAAGACTTCGGGCCCGAAAGCGAGGCTCAGGACGCAGCCCCCCACCGCGCTGGTGCTCGAGTAGCGCCCGCCGATATAGTCATCAATAAAGAAGGCATCGAGATATTCTCCCGAACGTGCGAGGGGGCTTGTCTCCGAGGTGACCGCCACCATGTGGCTCCGCGGATTGAGTCCGCGAATATCGCGCTCGCGCATCTTTTCTATCACGAAAGCCTCGTTGGTTAGGGTCTCCTGCGTGGTGCCGCTTTTAGACACGAGGATAAAGAGGGTCGTCTCGGGATCCACGGCCGAGATCACGTCGCCCGCGTCGTCGGGGTCCACGTTGGAGATGAAGTACGCCTCGAGCTTCGGCTTCTCACCGGTTCCCGCAACGTAGTTTTGCAAGGCGAGGTACATCGCCCGCGGGCCAAGGTCAGAGCCGCCGATACCGATTTGCACCACGGTATCAAACGGCTTGCCGGTTGAGCCGGTGATGCGCTCGCTGTGAACGGCGCGGGCGAAGTCGGCGATCCGCGATTGCTGCTGCGTGTAGAACTCTCGCTTATCTTGCTCTTGTACCCTGACGGGGTTGCCGAGCTGTCCACGGGTCAGGTGATGGAGAACCATGCGGTCCTCGCCGGTGTTCATGACCTCCCCGTCGAGGAGTGCATGATACTTCTCGATGAGCTGCTGCTCGCCTGCGAGCGCGCCGAGTGCATTGACGACCTCCACGCTCGTGGGTGTCGCCGCGTAGTTAAAGCGCAGGCCCTCGGCGGCGGGAATGTCGGATGATTCGATACGCTCGACATCGAGGTCGGCGACCGTCGGTGGGGCGAGATCTCGCAGGTGCGCAACCGCGTCGGCACTGTCGAGGTTTCGGTAGGTAATATCGGCCATGTTTCGGGTCTCCTGGGTCTTCGTGCGTCCTGCGTTTTCCGGCGTGCTTCTCGTGTCTACTTCTCGTGAAAGCCGGCCATCGCGCGCATCTCGCGGGCCGGACCGTCTGCCGAGCTGTCGTGCCGGTGCACGATTGAGGCGACGCCGGTGGCAAGACCGTAGAGTTTGATAAAGCCGGTAGCATCCTTGTGATCGTATGTGCTCTCGCCGAATGAGGCGAGGTCTTCGAGGTAGAGCGAGTAGGGCGATGTCCGCCCGGTGATGATGACGTTGCCCTTGTAGAGCGCAAGGCGCACGGAGCCGGTGACGTACTCGGCTGCCTGTCGCATGTAGGCGTCCATCGACTCGCGGAAGTGAGTGAACCACTTGCCCGCGTAGATCACGTCGGCGTACTTGAGCGCGAGTTGATTCTTCATGCCGAGGGTGTCGAAATCGAGCGTAACCATCTCAAGCTCGCGGAGTGCCCGGTAGAGGATGGTGCCCGCCGGCGTTTCGTAGACGCCGCGGCTTTTCATCCCCACGACACGGGTTTCTACCAGGTCGGTCCGCCCGATTGCATTCTCCCGACCGATATCGTTGAGCCTGCGAACCAGCTCACGGGGTTTCATCTTCTTTCCGTCGATTGCGACCGGCAGGCCCTTTTCGAAGTCGATCGTGAGCTCCGTCTCCTCGTCGGGGGCTTCCTTGGGAGACTTCGTCAAGAGAAACATCTCATCGTTCGGACGATTCCAGGTATTCTCGAGCTCACCGCCCTCGTGGCTCATGTGCCAGAGATTCCAGTCGCGGGAGTAGATGTTGTTCTTTGAGATGTCCCCGAGGGGGATGCCGCGCTGCTTTGCGTAGTCGATGGCCTGCTCGCGCGAGTTGATGTCCCACATGCGCCAGGGCGCGATCACCTGTAAGTGGGGTCCGAGCGCCTTGTAGGTGAGCTCGAAACGTACCTGGTCGTTTCCCTTGCCGGTGCAACCATGAGCAACCGCGTCCGCCCCTTCCTCCACTGCAACCTGCACCTGGTGCTTAGCCTGCAGCGGGCGCGCCACCGAGGTGCCGAGGAGGTATTTCCCCTCGTAGACCGCACCGGCGCGCAGCATCGGGAAGATGAAGTCCTCGACGAACTCGTCACGGACATCGATGATATGCAGCTTCGATGCGCCTGAGGCCTTCGCCTTGTCCTCGAGCTGATCCCAATCCTCTTCCTGGCCGACGTTGGTACATACGCCGATGACCTCGGCGTTGTTGTAGTTTTCCCGCAGCCAAGGGATGATAATCGACGTGTCAAGGCCGCCGGAATAGGCCAAAACGATCTTTTTGATGTCTGAGCTCATGCCAAAACTCCTTTGAACTCCTCTGCGATGTGAGACAGGGTGACCTCCAGAAGGCCGAGGCCGCGGTCTACCTCGTCCGGCGTGATCACGAGCGGCGGAGCGATACGAATGATGTTCCCGCCGGACTTGAGAATGAGTAACCCGTTCTCGCGTGCTACGGCGAGGATGCGGGACATGATCTCGGCCGTCCGGTCCTCGGGTGTCGCCACTTCGAGCCCCCGTAGCATCCCCAGTCCGCGGATACCGGTAATGAAACCGAAACGCTCAACGAGAGCCGCGAGTCCCCGCTCGAGATGCTCGGCGGTCACTCTAACCTGTGCGAGAAACTCCAGGTCGCTCACGATATCCCAGACCCGCCGGGCTACGGCCGTGGTCACGGGGCCGCCCCCGAAGGTGGAGCCGTGGTCACCCACATGCAGGGTGTCATTGACCTTCGCCGGGATCAGGGTTGCCGAAAGCGGCAGACCGCCGGCAAGCGGCTTGGAGAGGCTCACGATGTCGGGCTCGAGGCCGACGGCCTCAGCGCCGTAGAGGAAGCCGGTTCGTCCGAGGCCGGTCTGTATTTCATCGCCTATGAGGATCACGTCATGCTTCGTGGTGAGTTCATTGAGCGCCTGGGCGAACTCCCGCGTCATCACCCGCAGGCCGCCCTCGCCCTGCACGGCCTCCACGATGACCCCGGCAAAGCTCCCATCGAGCGTCTTCTCGAGCGCGTCGGGGTCGTTGAAGGGTGCCACCTCTACGCCGGGAAGGAGGGGCTCGAACTTCGTGCGGTACTTCGCGCTCGCAGTCACAGAGAGTGAACCCATCGTGCGGCCATGGAAGCCGTTGGAGAAGCTGAGGAAGCGGTGATGCTCGGGTCCCTTCGTCGCACCCGCGTAGAGGCGAGCGTATTTCAACGCCGACTCGTTTGCCTCGGCGCCGCTGTTCCCGAAGTGCACCGCGGCAAACCGCTTTCCCTGCCTGCTCGGAGTGGAGCCGACAAGCGCTCGCCCGAGATCGAGTGCGGGGCGGGTCGTGTAGAGATTCGACACATGGATGAGCTTCTGCATCTGATCGTGCGCGATTTCGGCGAGGTCGAGACGCCCGTAGCCGAGGGCGTTCACCGCAATGCCGGCGCCAAGATCTAGATACTGGGTGCCGTCGGTATCCTCAATGTAGATGCCCGCGCCGCGCTCGAACGCAAGGAGCTCTGATGCATAGTTCTTCGGGAAGGGGAGATTCCCCGTCTTCGCACTCATTGTTCGATCCTCGTTCCGCTGTTTCCGTCCAGTATCTGTCTCAGTGACGCGTCTTCCGTGTAGCTCCCTATGATAACGATTCCGACACCCGCATGCAAAGCGGCGACGCTTGATCGTACCTTCGGGATCATTCCACCGGAAATTGCACCCACCGCGATTTCCGCCTCGGCCTCGGTCGGCGTGAGGCGGCTTATGAGCTCAACCTCGTCCTCCGTCCCCGTTCGCGGTGCGCCCCCGGCGTCCTCCGTCCGTCGCCCGCGCAGGATGCCGGGGACGTCGGATAGAAACACAAGGGCGTCGGCGGCAAGCAGCATAGCGATTTCCAGGGCGGCGTCGTCCGCGTTGAGGTTGAGGCCTCCTCCGTCCCCATCGGTGAAGGTCGATGCGACGACGGCGAGATAGCCGGCGTCGAGCACATGCTCGAGAAACGCGGGGTCTCGCGAGACGACCCGCCCGGTACGGCTCGCGCTGCCGTCGGGACGGAAAACGGGCGTTCCGGTCAGCAGCCCGCCGTCGGAGGCGCAGATGCCGGCACATCGCACGCCGGCTCTCTGAAACCGACGCGCCACCCGCTTGTTGACGAGCCCGGCGAGCACCATGTCGACGACCTCCATTTCCTCCTCGCCGGTCATGCGAACGCCGTCGGCGAACTCCGAGGTAATTCCGAGCCGCGCGGCATAGTCGGTGACCTCGGCTCCGCCTCCGTGGACGAGTACGATGCGAGAGTCTTCGAGGGCAGCGATGTCGGCCACGAGGTGCTCCAGCACACCCGGGCTCGAGAGCGTGCGTCCCCCGATCTTTACGATGATAGTAGGGCTGTTCATAGGCTATAGTCGCTCAGAACTCTCCCCAGAGCTCGAGCCCCGCGGTCTCTTCGAAGCCGAAGCGAACGTTCATGTTCTGCACGGCCTGTCCGGCGGCACCCTTCTCCAAGTTGTCGATAACGCTGAAAAGGAGAAGCATGCCTCCTTCGACGTGGAAGCCGATGTCGCATCGGTTCGACCCGCGCACGTCCCGTGTCTCGGGGACGGAGCGTGCGGAGAACCCCACGAATGGCTCCTGCCCGTAGCTTCGCTCGAGGCTCTCGGCGACAGCCGCAGCGTCGGCATCGGCTGCGAGAACGCAGCTCGTTGTGGCTGCGATCCCGCGCTTTATCGGCACGAGATGGGGCGTGAAGAGGATCTGTTCGGCGACAGCGCCGCCCGCCAGATACCGCCTCGCGTAGTGGCTGATCTCCGCCCAGTGACGGTGGGTACTGCCCGGTGCGTAGGCGTTTACGTTCTCACTGCGCTCGGTAAAGAGCAGATTGACTGAAGCCTTGCGTCCTCCACCGGAGATCCCCGACATGGCGGAGATGCTGATCGGTCCGGTTACGAGGCGGTCACGCAGCAGCGGGAGCAGCGGGAGCAGGGCGGCAGTCGGGTAGCAGCCGGGGTTGGCGATGACGTCCGCCCGACGTACGTCGTCACGGAACCACTCGGTGAGTCCGTACGCACTCCGAGAGAGCAGATCCTCTCGCGGCGGCCTGCTCCCGTAGGCGCTCTCGAAGAGCGTTGCATCGGGAATCCTGAAATCCGCCGAAAGATCGATAACGACACTCGAGTCGAAAAAGGGTGCGCAGACCTCCGCCGACGTGAGATGGGGAAGCGCGGCAAAGACCACATCGGGGCTTTCCGCCCGAGCCTGGTCGACGCCGATCAGCATGCCGTCATGTGTCTTCTCGAGCAAGGCGGGCGAGAGCGCCGGATACACGGCGGTGAGGTGTTCGCCGGGGCGTGATGAGGACACGGGAAGAATTGCGTCCACCGAGGGATGGTTGGCGAGAAGTTTCATCACCCCCATCCCCCCGTAGCCCGTGGCGCCGAGGATTGCTGCTTTCACCGCTTCTACTCCTCTAGGTCTGGGACCTTCGACCGGAGCTTCAGAAGAAGCTCGGTGCGGTCGGTGTCCTCCCTCAGGACCACGAAAACGGTGTTGTTTCCAGCGATGGTCCCGAGGACCTCGGGGATGTTGAGGTTGTCGAGCGCGATTGCGACGCTGTCCGCGTGTCCTTCGAGCGTGTGCACCACGGCGGTTGTCCCCGAGAAGTCGAGGGAGACGTAGCCGCGCCGGAAATCCTGCACGTAGCTGCGCTCCGATTCCCGCCGCTCGTCTTCACGCGGCAGACGATAGAAGTAGCCGTCGATGCCGTCGGAGATCTTTCCCACCCGCAGTAGCTTGAGATCACGCGACAAGGTCGCCTGAGTCACAGAAAAGCCCTCCCGCTCGAGGTGACGGAGAAGCTGTTCCTGACTGTTGATTCGTTCGCTGCGAATGATCTTCTTGATGGCCTGGAGTCGTGCTGGTCTTTCTCTCACTGTTGTATTCCTTATCGTGGAAATGCGGATATTTATACAACATTATGTATCCGCTCCCCTCTGCTTGTCAAAACTTTTATCTTGCAGATAGAACGGAATTTCAGTTGCGGGAATCCTCAGTTCAGCGCCCGAGCGGCCTCGAAAGCGGCGAGATACAGCCCCTCATTCCGTGCGGCGTCTATCTCGCCGAGGAGAATCTCCCCGTCCGCGGCCACATTAAACACCTCGCAGGGAACCTCCGTCCCCGTCCCGGTCACCGACACGCATCCCCCGGGCTCCACCGACAACCGGATCATCTCGCGCCCGAAGAAGTGAAAGGTTATGCTGATGCGCTCCCCGAGTGACGCCGCCTCGCGGTGGAGGGTCCGCACCGCCCGGCCCTGCCGGTCGAGGTACGCGTGCCGCGCTCGGGGGAGAGCGCCGTCACCCGGGCTCCCGGCCCCGGCGCCGCCACCCGGGCTCCCGGCCCCGGCGCCGGCACCGGACGCCCCGGGGTTGGCGGCGTCGCCGCCGCGGGTACCACCGTTGCTCCCGGCCCCGCCTCGGGCGCCTCCCTCGCCGGCGCGACCTCGCGTGTTGTCACGGCCGCCCTCCTCCGGCTGCCACCCGAGGCGGCTCGCGATCCAGCCGAGGTAGAGGGCCGCGAACATGGGCGGGGCGCCGGAGAGCTCCACGGCCTCGAGGTCGAAGAGGGCGCCGGCGGGCTCCTCGGCGTCGAAGGTGTGGGCGGTGACGCGGCGAAGCGGCAGGGTCCGCTGCCAGGTCAGATCGGAGATCCGGAAGCCTTCGGGAAGCATCACGCCCGAGACGGCCCAGAAAATCTCTCCGGTCGCGTCTCCGGCGGCCGCTGCGTACTCGGAGTCGATGATGAGTTTGTCGGCCTGCTCCTGAACGTGGTCGAGCAGGGCGGGGCGGGGCCCGAAGGAGGCAAGCCACAGCACGTACACGGGAATATCGCGGATGAGGAGGGGAGTCCAGCTCCCCGGCGCCGCGCCTACTCCGTCGGCGCCGTTTTCTATGAGGACCTCCTGAAAACAGACGCTTTTCCGCTCGTAGTCGAGGTAGCAGCGCGCCGAGAGCGAAATATCACTCTCCCCCTGTTTCCCATCAACGATATGTATAACACGTGCCGCGCGTTTGCCGAGGACTGCCCCGAGTGCCTGCTCCGTCCGCGGTCGGCTTTTCTCGTCGCTCACCACCAGCAAATTGAGAATGACGGTGCGTGCCTCGGTCGGGGAGTTCCGCTTCTGAATCTCGGCGAGCTCTGTCTCGATCTGTTCGGGATCGAATGTCATAGCTTTCTCCACTTGCGGTTCGATGAGGCAATGAGCCGGCGAGACTCCTCGGGGCCGGAGCTGCCGGGCATGTAGGTGGGGATAGGCGATAGGTCACGTCGCCATCCCTCTAAAACGCGGGTAATGAAGGCCCAGGAGGACTCGATCTCATCTCTGCGGGGGTATAGGGTCGCATCACCGAGGATGGCGTCATAGAGCAAACGCTCGTAGGCTTCGAGGGTCGCCTCGCCGAAGGTCGAGCCGTATGCGAAATCCATGTTCACGGGCCTCATGTCGGTAGTGTGGCCGGGAATCTTCGCGTTCATGTTGAGGGTGATACCCTCATCCGGCTGTATCCGAATGATAAGCGTGTTGCGGTTCATCGCCGGATGCCGATTGGTGAACAGCTGTCGCGGCGGTTCCTTGAAGTGCACCGAGATTTCGCTCACCTTCCGCAAGAGGCGCTTTCCCGAGCGCAGGAAGATCGGCACGCCGCTCCAGCGCCAGGTATCGAGAAAGAGCCGAAGTGCCACGTAGGTCTCGGTTCGCGAGTCCGGGGATACGCGATCCTCGTCTCTGTAGGCCGGCACCCGCGCGCCGTCGACGATGCCCGCATCATACTGTGCCCGCACGGCATGCTCGTCGATATCGCGGAAGGTGATGGGACGTACCGCTTGCATTGCTTTAACCTTCTCGTTGCGGATGCTCTGCGCCGAGAGGTCGTTGGGTGGCTCCATCGCCGTGAGGCTCAAAAGCTGGAACATGTGGTTCTGCACCATATCGCGTAGGGTGCCGGCACTCTCGAAGTAGCCCCCGCGGGTTCCCACTCCGATCTTCTCGGCCACGGTGATCTGGATATGGTCGACGTAGTTCGAGTTCCAGATGGGTTCGAACATGCCGTTTCCGAAGCGCAGCAACATGATGTTCTGGACGGTTTCCTTGCCGAGATAGTGGTCTATACGGAAGATCTGTCCCTCCGTGAAGTAGCGGGAGAGGAGCTCATTTAGTTCCTGAGCCGACGCGAAATCGCGGCCGAAGGGCTTCTCGATAAGGATGCGCGTGAACCCGCCGGCCTGCTCCCCGTGACCGTGGCGGCCGAGCTGCTCGATGATATTGCGATAGGAATCCGGCGGCGTTGAGAGATAGTAAATCCGGTTGGCGTAGCCCTCGGCGTACTCGCCCATGCGCGCGTACCCGGAAGGATCCTCGAAGGTGGACTGAAGGTACTCAAGGCGCCCGAGAAAGGTCTCGCGCTGCTCATCGGAGGCGCCGGGCACCTCCGCGATCATCCCTCGGGCGCGCTCCCGCAGGCCCTCGGTGCCCCAGTCACGGCGGGCAAAGCCAACTACCTTGAAGCGGGTCATCCCCTTGAGAAAGAGCGAGAACAGGGCCGGCATGAGCTTTCGGGCGGTGAGGTCGCCGGTGACACCGAAGATATATATGACGAAGGGCGGCGCCTCCGTGTGCGACTCCAGTCCGAGGTTTAGGGGGTTCTCTGCCATATGCCCAAATATCCCACTGTAGGCTGCGAAAATCAATTGGCCGCCGTCGAGGCCTCCGGGTGGGGTCGCACTTCGGCCGGCGCGTTGGTGATCTCGCTGTAATCCCGCTTTGCCGCCGACATTGCGACGCGTATCCGTGAAGAGGTCCCGGCCCGCTCGGCACAATCCTCCGGGCCGAAACGCCCGAACGGATAGAGTGTCAGTGAGGAGCCGGCCATGGTGCGATGTACCTCGAAGCGGAAGGCCCCGGTGACGGCCGGCTGCGGTTCGATCCAGGAAATCGTGAACTGACTGCCGACCTGCAGCAGGCTCCCGAACGCGCATCCGGAGCCGGAGACGCCGCGCAGGTCGATGCGGCTTCCGCTGCCGTCGGGATACTGGGTCGCAAGCATCTGATCCTCCGGTCGCTCCGGTAGGCGCAACGGCAGCGCAAAGGGGACGAGCTCTTCGACTCGGATGTCTTCCCCGACAACCGGGAACTCGAAGCACAGCTCCACGACAAGCCACGGAAAGTCCCCGATTGCGGTGTAGTCCACGAGTAGCCGCCCGGGCGCATCGAGCTCGCCGCGGCCCATGGAGTGAATGGACATGAGTCCGCGTGCGCCGATTGCGGGTTCTTCGAACGAAAACGCACTGTCCGCGGTTAGCGTGTAGGTCCCTTCGCTCGTTCGAAAGAAGCCGCACACGGGATCGGCGAGAAGCTGGGTCCGCTTCTCGCCGGGAGTGCGGGCAAGACGAGAGAGTCGGCCACGGGAGAATTGCACTCCGCACCCGTCCATCTCCAGGGTCGCGGATCCCATCATGCTCGCGTAGATCGTTCGCGCCGTGGGTGGGCCTCCCTTGCACGGCGTCTCATAGCGGGCCGCGGCGC
>JAAAOR010000068.1 GCA_009908735.1 Spirochaetota bacterium
CCCAAGGAGCATTACCGACGTTCGCCACGTTCGTCGCGTTCGCCGCTTTACCCGAGACATCGCTTCTGTGCCGCATAACGGTAATCCACGCCGGCACGGAGCCGGTCTCGCCTGGGGTAAAAACGTCGAGGTGCATTTCGACGATCTCGAAATGGGGCTCGAACACCGACCGGATCTGCTCTTGTGACCACCGCACAATACCCCAGTACCCCGAGGCGCCCTCCGAGGCAATCATCAAGCTGTAGAAGATACCTTCCTGTTCGAGAGCGGCGGCAAGGATGCGCAGGGTGTCCTCCACGGCACTCCCGCGAGGAAGATGTTGCACGAACGCCCGCTCGATTACGAGACCGAAGCTGCCCGGCGCCAAGGGCCCATCGGGCGCGCCGGAGGGCGCTTCGTTTGGGAGGCGCCCTTGATAGAACTCACACCGTGAGGCCACCCCATGAGAGCGGGCCCGGCTTCGGGCTTGCTCCACGGCCGTCGGCGAGAGGTCTATCCCGAGGACTTTAAAGCCGCGATCGGCAAGCCAAACGGCACTTTTTCCGTTCCCACACCCAGCATCCAGCACGCGGCACGGCTCGGCGTCGTAGCGGTTTAGAACCCAAGGCAGATGTCGATCGTAGTCACCGGGGTCCCACGGCGGACGGCCCGAGCTGTAGGCGCGGTCCCAGAAGCTCATGACGTTAAGTTAGGCCCTGCACCTGAACGAGTAAACGATCGATGCACAACTGTCGGTTACCCATTTCTTAGTCTTCGATGTAGAAGTGGTTGACCGATCGGGCAAGCACGTCAATCTGTTCACCGGTCTTGCCACTGGTCTCGTTCAGTTCCAGCAGCGCCTGGGACATCTCACGTGTGCCCTCGGAAAGCTCGGAAATTGCCTGATTGACCGCCTCCGAAACATTACGCAACCCCTTCATCGAATCGTCGATCGTTTGCGTTCGAGAGTTGATGTCGTTTCCCACCTCTCGAATGCGTTCTGTGGTGCGTGTAAGGCCCTCGGTCGCCTGGAGCATTTGCTGCGTGCCCGAGGAGAGTTCTTCGGTAGAACTCGAAATCTCGCTCAAAGAGTCGGTGAACTTCCGAACCTCCGCATTGATCTCTCCAAAGGCCGAGGTGCTTTCGTCGCTCAGCTCCTGGGCTTTCACCGCACTCTCGGAGATTTCTTCAAGAGACAAACGGATCTTCTTCGCATTCTCGTTGGTGGAGTCCGAGAGCTTTCGAATCTCTTCGGCAACGACCGCAAAGCCGCGGCCATACTCGCCGGCGTGTGCCGCTTCGATCGCGGCGTTCATCGAGAGGATACTCGTTTGTCCCGCGATCTTATTGATGATGCCGATGATCTCCATGATCTCTTCTACCGACTGAGCAATCTTTCGAATGACGGCGTTGGTCGAGTCGACCTTCTCACTGCCGGCATTGGTCACCGTGGACAGACGCTCGGAGGCCTCGGCGCGGGCGGTCGCAACGCTTGCAACGTTGTCGATGGAGGCAGCCATTTCATGGACCGCGCTTGATGACTCGGTAGCGGCAGAGGACTGTTCGTCAATCTGCTCGGTAAGCGCCTGTACGCGGTCGAAGATCTCGGAAACCGCAGTCCCGGTGGACGACACCTGTTCATTGAGAGATGCAATCTGTTTCCCGATCGAGTCGATGTTGGCGCTCATCTGTTCCACCGCCGAGCTCGATTCCTCGGTCGTATCGGTAAGGTTCTCTTTGAGACTCTGGGACTCGTTGATGCTCTGTCGCACCTTCTGAAGCACCGAGGAGAACTCTTCAACCTGTAGTTGCAGCCGGGCGGCGATGCTCGCGATCTCGCTCTTGCCGCGGGCGTCAAAACGGACTGTCAGATCGCCGGCGGAGAGGTGCTCGAGGTTCTCATCAAGAGTGCTGACTCTTCGATACAGCCGACGGGCAAACAGAGACACGTAGAGAGACGTGACGGCAATGACGACGAGCGTGCCGATCATAAGAGCGAGCACCCGTTGGTTCTGCGCCGTCTCCCGTTCCACCGCGTAAGCTTCAATCAATTCTGCGACAAGCTTCGACTCGGTTTCGTCGAGGAACGTCGTCAGCGTTTTGAACTCTTCATTCAGCTGAATTTCGGGAAACGACGGATCATTGCGCATTCGTCGGCCAAGACCGCTTCCCTCCCACGAGAACCCCTCCGCTTTCGCCGTCTCGGCTTGCTCGGCTATAAGTTCGAGCTGATCGCCTACATATGTTCGATAGGCCGAAAGAGATTCCAGGCGTGAAGTCACGGCCTCCGAGCGAAGCCGTATGTCCTCGGCCGCCTCCAACAGCTCGGCGTGAGCAGATTCGTATTGTTCGAGGGCCGCTTCCCACCGGTCCCGAGCCACCCCGAGTGATCGAGTATCGAAGATCGCATACGTTCGCGCCTGCAGCTTCCACACCGACGCGTCCACCCGGCGCGCCGCTCGTTGAAACTCGTGACCCGATTCCATTTGTACTCCCGCGATCACTGCAAACGCCCCGACAGCCACGAGGCTGAGGACGTTGACGATGAGCAAAGTAACCAATGCGGTCCGTATCTTCATTTCACAAACTCCGGTATCCACGCGTTGCGCGATATTGAAAGTTCCACTTGGTTACATTGGGTAAGAAGTGTAACACGCCCATGAGGAATCCCACAGGACCCCGATCTTCGACTCCAGGGCCGGCGCACATAAATCAGGAGGACGGGCGAGGGGCGAGGAACAAGTCGACGTTGAAAAGCAGCCGCGGCGCATGCGTGAATCGTCTTCGCGGGAGGTCAATTCAAGCGTCCAGTGCAGCCCGTTTTCAACGCTTCAATGAGTGCGCACCCCATGGGCAAAACGCTTTGAGTCCGTGGGGAGACTGGCGACATGGTAGCGACGCTCGGTGGAGCGCCCGGCGGCGGTCTCGCGGGTTGCTTTTATGATGCCTATGGAGCACGCCCCGGCGAACCGTTTCAATTTTGGAAGCGATGCGACCTCGTTGCAGTGGTAGTACTCCCGCACCTCATGCACCGTGGGCGGATTCTTCTTCAACGCAATGACATACCCGCCCTCTGTTGCGATGAGTCCCGCGCCGCGACGGAGGCATCAGGAAATCAGCGGCGAGATCTTTCGCCAGGTTGCAAACGCCCCCAGCGGGAAACCGTGTCGGGTATATGACGCGCCTTTTGATGTCAAACTGAGCGCTGATAAGGAAGACGAAGCACCAACGGTAGTTCAGCCGGATATCACTGTCACATGTGATCACTCCAAACTGACCGAGCAAGGAATGACCGGCCCTCCGGACTTCGCGGTGGAAATCGCGTCTCCCGAGAGCGGCCTGGTCGACCCAAGGGGTAAGCTCGATCTGTACGAACGGTTCGGCGTGACAGAGTACTGGATCGTCGATCAGGACGAGCGCGTTGTGGAGGTTTATCGGTTGGATACCGACCGTTCGTATCGACGCAGCGGCGTCTTTGGGCCGGAGGACACGGTGACGGCAGCGGCGGTGCCGGAGCCGGCAGTATCGCCGGCAGAGGTGTTTGCCGAGGAGGGGTGAGAGAGCGTGAAAGGATGCGAATGATGCAAAACCCATCTCCGGGCGTAAATCGGCCATGCAGGATGAATCGGCCCGACCCCCGCAATCGGTACGTTGCGATAGACGGTGAGATAAGTCTCACGGGCCCCGACCTCTCCGAGAATCCGACTGAGGCCGTTCTTTGTTATGGAAATCTTTCATTTGGCTCTGTGAGCCGGAGTTTGGCCCGCGCCCGCCGGTTCCCCATCTCGTTCGCGCTGAGAAAAAAAGAGAGGCCGCCCCAGGGGCGGCCTCGATGTTGTCGATCCGTGTATGTCGGATAGGGACGGGAAACAAAGACTCTATGCGGAAGCCCGCGATCGCTCCGTCCCGGTTGAGCTCTCAGTAGATCCGGCAAGCGCCCCCTCAAAGTCTTCGCCAAGCTGTTGGCGCCACGGAAATCGCTTCTCGAGCCACGCGAGGGCCACGGTAAGCAGAACTGCAACGATGAGAGCCAGTGCCCAGAACGGCATGCCGGCAAGCTGGTCAAGCCTCAGTTTTCCGTAGCTGCCGACGGCAAGTATGCCGTCCGCAACCGGCGCTTTTATGTAGCCATAGACGAGGGAGCCAAGCACGCCTCCGGCAAGCACGAACCACGCGTCTTTGTATCCCGCGCCGACCTGCGCAAGGCTGGTGCCGGGACACGCCCCGGCCATGACAAAGCCCGCTCCAAGCAAGAGGCCGCCGATGATGTTCGCGGCCACGTTGGTGCCCTTGGGCCCGAGCGGGATGCCGAACACTCCGTTCATGACCGCGAGAATGAGAAGCCCGAACACCGATGCCGAAAGAAACACCTTCAACATCGTGAAGTTCCGCAGCTGCATCTGCCCTACTATCATGCCAGGCTCGAACACCCTACTCTTTTCGAGGGCGACTCCGAAGACAAGACCCATGAGGAGTCCGACGGTGACAAGTGTTAATATGCTCATTTTTGTTTATACTCCTTTCGCACTTTGCGATTATACGCGCCGCAGAAATCGTGCCGCGACGATGCCGCCGGCAAACATGAAGATGACGGTGATGATCGATCCCACCGCCAGCTGGCTGATCCCGGATATGCCGTGGCCGCTCGTGCACCCTCCTGCAAGACGGGCGCCAAAGAGAAGCACGAAGCCGCCCGCGAACGCCATGAGGCGGCGTCGCGCAACTGAAAAGTTCTTCATGGCTTGTTTCCAAATAGGCGACACGCCGGTTCGGGTAATTCCGGCAAAACGGGCCGACAGCAGTGCACCGAGCGCAATGCCGATTACCATGGTGAGCTGCCAGTAGTACTTGCTCGAAAACATGTACTTGTCGAAGTAGGCAATCTCGCCAATGAGCGGGTCGAACACCTGTCCGGCATGCCCGGCGACCTTCACAAAGGACGACGAGGCGCCGAGCGCCGAGCCGATGATCAAGAAAGCAGGAATCTGTAGCAAGGCGATAAGCAAACCGGCCGCGTAGGGCGACCACGCCTTACGGCGAAGCAGTTCCATATCAGTAACTCCTTATATAATATTTTTTGCATTTACAACGTACCGAAGGCAGCCTTTATCGTCAACCGGGATTGGCACCGCTCGGGTCGTGTTCAAGCATGGATTCTTCCACGGAGGTCGAGCATCATCTCCGCGCGAAGGGGAGAACCATTGGGTTATAAAGAAACGGACGGCCCTGGCCTCCGGTCTACGCTCGTGCCGGCGTTTTTGAAACGCCTTGCTTCATCTGAGAGTAAACGCATCTTCCTGAGCGGATGTGGCGGCGGCTTCGATTTCGTGCACGGGATGCTGCTATATCCCGAGCTCAAGCGCCTCGGCAAGCAGGTAACGATCGGAAGCTACTAGTTCACGCAGCACGAAAGCATCGGTGCGCCCGCAGCTGCGGCCTTCGAGCACAATGGTGCGAGGGCCACGTGGGTGACCGCCGAGACGACGGCCGATCCGGTCTACTGTCCCGAAGTACACCTCTGCAGGTATCTTGATTCGAGGTATCCCGATGAGGCACCGCACGGCGTCCACGCCTACTACGCGCGCGACTTCGACGTGCGCACCCTTTCGGCGTTCTACGCCGAGCTCGTTCGCGATCACGACATCGATACGATTGTCTTTATCGACGGCGGCTCCGATTCGCTCCTCGCCGGTGATGAGGCCGATCTCGGCGACCCGATCGAGGATATCACCTCCGTCTCCGCGGTCTCGCATCTGGAGGGTGTTCCCAGCAAGAGGCTCGTGAGCGTCGGGTTCGGCATCGATCGCTATAACGGGGTAAGTGACGCCGCTTCGCTGCGTGCACTTGCCGAGCTGACCTGGAGCGACGCGTTCTTTGTCTGGCCACTCATGGCTCAGCTCTTCGCCTCCGATGTAGAAGCCGTCGCGCGGCGCTCGATCGTGGGTCGAGCGATTCCAGCGAAGAGCTCGCCGAGCTACCGGGTGCCGACGAGGGCGAAGGATCAGGCACGTCCACCTAACGTGGCTCCCGATTGAATCCTCTGAAAACCGTGGTACCATTGAGCAGCGGGACGCTCCATTGAAAACGCCTCACGATGTAAAAAAGGGAGGAACGCCACCGACTTGATGAAACTCCCACCGGTACAGGTATTCGGCCAGCCTGAGTTAGAGGAGCACCTACGGGCAGGCCGCGCGGTACACACCCATCTCATTTCCATCGGCAATCCACTGCAGCTCTTCATCCCGCCCCGGCCGGATTCTGCGGCCCCTGCTCTCTTCGAGAAGAGCTTCTCCCACATACTGCGCCTGACCTTTTTCGATGTCGAGAAGCGGCGGCACCTCTCCCAACGACACTTCCCCAAGCGCATTCCGCGTCGCCGCGATGTGAGGCGTGCCATTCGGTTCTTTCGCCGCACCCGGGGTGAGGCCTCCGGATACACGATTCACTGCTGGCGGGGCATCTCGCGCTCTACCGCCATCGCGCTCGGCTATCTCTACATGATCACAGGCTCCGAAGGGGAGGCTGCAAGCACCCTCATGGATATCCGCCCCGAGGCCCGGCCACATCAGGGAATCGTTCGCTGGTTCGATGAAGAGCTGGGCTCGAACCTCACGGCGGTGAATGACGAGCTACGCGCCGAGAGTATCCGCAAAATGCGAGAGGAGCTCGACCTCACCGAGGATTCCCTCCTCGAGGAGCTTCCGGTTGTGGAGGAGCCATAATGGATCATCTCGTTCTTGTAGGGGACTCGATCTTCGACAACGCCCCCTACGTCGCCGAAGGGTGCGCCGTCGTCGACCACCTGCGCCACGCACCTCTTTATGAGCGCGGGCGGGAATGACGCGCTTTCCTCGAGGACCGGGTTGGACGGATTCTCGCTCGGCTCGGGCGCGTCCGAGCACCCGGCAGATATCGAAACCGCCGGCTCCCCGGACCTCGCCAGGGACCTCGAAGAGCTTCCCGCGGCGGGCCGCAGCTACGGGAATGGCATCGGGGGCGCGATGCGCCGCGCCTTCGGCGAAGCACGCGCAACGTCGTCTCCCGGCCGGCGCGGCCCGGACAGCAGCCGCATTTTGAAGGAGCTCGGCTCGGCCACGCACCTACTCGACGTGCTCGCGGTGATTCAGCACGAGTTTGTGAGGGACTACGAGAGCGCCCTCGGCGCTCTGCGTGATACGGGCCTTCCCGCTGCGGTCTGCACGGTTTACGATGCAATCCCGCGTTTGGAACCGCGTTATCGTACCGCGCTTTCGGTATTCAACGATCAAATAGTCAAGGGGGCCGCTTCGGCCGGCTTACATATCATCGACCTCAGAGCGATCTGCACCGAGGACACCGACGACTCACGCGCCTCACCTATCGAGCCCTCCGATTCGGGAGGCAGGAAGATCGCGCAGGCGATTGCGCGATTGTATCGAAATGAGGTGGCTGGCGGTCGAGTGGCTGAGATCTGGACGTGAATTGTCACTTCGCCCCGGAGCCGTCCGATGATGAGCGATAACGCCATGTCGGCCTTCGCCAGCTACCTGCATCCGGAGTCCTTCGAGAGTCCACATGAGGACTCCATCCTGCATCTAC
The DNA here is from genome assembly GCA_009908735.1 of Spirochaetota bacterium. Next base: position 7,558 of record JAAAOR010000068.1, read on the forward strand.
ATCCGACGGCCTCGAGTACGAATCGTCACATTCTGCAGAAAGACCGGAAGTGGCGGCGGTCCGCCTAGGGGCGCATCGACAACAGCCTGCTGGGATCAATAGTCGGCGTTGGCAAGCTCTTCTACGACGCGGGCTTTCATCTATTGCACTTTGATCTTGCCGATGTCGCAGATGCAACAAGCCTGGATTTTCTTGATCACAACGCCAAGCTGAAGCTGATCTGGGGAACGAACTGGGCACATGGACCGACGCTGGTGGCAGTGACCGGGTACATGCGCTGCCAGCGCCTCGCTATCTGTTTGCTGTCCGGCGATCAGACCCGGCCGGAACGCGCCGGCGCATCCTGGCGGTTTCTGCTTAGCGACCCCAATGCCCTCGCAGCACGGCTCCCGCGCATCTCAGGTCGATCGCTGGATTTCGAGTGGGCCAATGTAGTAGAGGCATGGGAGCAACGCATTTCCGAAGGTCTCACCCAGGATGGGCCGATCCGAATCGACTGGTCTGAACCTGAAGGCCCTCTGTACGTTTCTTCGAGCGAAGAGCAGAGCTGTCCAACGTGTCGTGGCCCAGGCTGCTACAGCTGTCCCTACTGCGGCTCGCCTGTGGTCGTTGTTTTCTGTGGGACCGTCGCCTATTTCGATCCACCGGATCGGACGCGGTCTTCCCGCCGGCACCCGACGCCGCGGGATTACCGCTCGATTTGCCGTTGATTAGTCGAACAGCTCGAGCCCGTCTATCTAGTCGGCTTCCCGATCCTCGTCTTCGACGATCGAGTAGATCACACCGAGCGCGACCGCGGTCGACCGGCTGATACCGCGCCGGCAGTGGATGGTGAAGCCGGAGAGGCTCGGATCACGCGCGGCTCGCCGCACGAATGCAATGACGCGCTCCACGTCGCCTATCTCCGGTATTCGTTGCTCGACGGCGTCTCCAGGACGGTGATCGACGCGCTTTGCGGAGTTGCGGCTGCGGCTGCCTCTGCCGCCTCCCGACGGATCTCCCTCCAGCGCGAGGTCTGGACATCACAGCGGGATGTCGCGATCTTAGCGTGAGCGGCTATGAAACACTTCAGACGCGCGAAGCTCACAACTCGAATACGTGATCGAGGAGCGTCCCGTCCACCCCTGCTCATCTATGCGCTCAAGGTGGTGGCGTTTGTCGCACTTGCGTTTACATATGGAGGACAGGCCATGGCGCAACACTCCTCAGAGGGGTTTTCCATGGACCGGTTTCGGTGGAATAACAGACCGCTTGTGGTGTTCGCCCCATCTGTTGAAAACGATGATTACGTCGAGCAACTGCGCAGACTCGAAGACGCAGCTCGGGAGCTTGCGGACCGAGACATGGTCGTGATCCACGCCCTCGACGACACGGGCCCGAGCAGCGCGGTGGGCGGGCGGATAGAGCTCTTCGACACCTCATCACCGCGTAGGGAGACGCTGAGCGCCGGCGCCGTTGCCAGTCTACGAGACACCTACGGCGTAGGCGAGCAGGAGTACGCCGTGCTGCTGATAGGAAAAGACGGCGGCGTCAAACTGCGATCCGCCGAACCTGTCTCGACGGCCGCACTTTTCTCGCTCATCGATTCGATGCCGATGCGCAGGCGAGAGATGCGTGAGTCGGAGAAAGAGTAGAGAAACGGGAAGCGCCATAGCCTGACCAATAGATTGTGCCCTGCGGGAGCCTTTTGCAAGTTACCGCCCGCTTTCCGCGCCTTGTAGAGGAAACGTTATTACAAACGCGGTCCCCGGCTCCCTGAGCACCTCGAGTGTGCCGGAAAGCTGTTCTACGAGCCCGGAGACGAGCTGCATTCCCAAGGATGAGGAGGCACGAGGATCGAAATCGTCCGGGAGGGTGCTCCCGGAATTGGAGACGGTCAGTACGGCGTGCTCCGGTTCCGAGGCCTCCAGCAGGCTGACTTCAACGAGCTTCAGTCCGCGGTGGCGAAACCCATGCTTCACGGCATTCGTCACCATCTCGTTGACGATGATGCCGAGAGCGGTCGCCATTTTTGCCGGTAAATCAATCGCGGCGGCCGAAACTCGGTATTCCACGCCCGGCATCGACACCGAGCTTATTACGGATGCCATCAGATTCTCGAGGTAAGCCTTCATCGGTATGCTCAGGCCGGAATCAGCACGGGAAAGCATCTCGTGTACGTGCTCGACGGCGCTGATACGGCTATGAAGATCCGAGAGGTCCACCTCGCCGCCAAGGGCCGATTCCTTGATGCTTACCAGAGATGCAACAAGGGCAAGATTATTCTTCACCCGGTGGTGGGTTTCGCGGATGAGCCGTGATTGCTCGTCGATGGCGCTATTCAATGAGGCCGCGAGTCGCCGGTTCTGGGAGTACAGGCGTGCAAGAATGCCGGACATCCCGGCGAGCAGGAGAAGGGCCGACCAGATACCCGTCTGCAGGGACCAGTACTGCTGTTCGCTATGCTCGCGTATGAAGCGGGTGAGATTCTCGAAGGCACGGTTGGTGGCGACAACCTGTGACGGGTCTTGATTCAAACGCGCGCTGATGCCGCGATCGATCTGGTCGAGCCACGCACCGACCTTGGGATTCTGATTTCCGATAATCTCGAAGAACCGGTTGTCCTCTACCCGCGCATCGGCTCGCTCGAGCTCCGAGAGAAGCTGCGGTAGTGCTGTTCCACGCACCGGACGAGCCGACGCCCCGGCAGCCTCTCGGGCGGAGCCAACTCTGAGATAGCAGAGCCAGAGCTCTGCGACGCTATGTCGGGTATCTTCGACACTGCGCAGCAGAAGCGGCCCCGCGACTATGAAACTGCCGAGTACGGCTATAAGCGCGAGGATGCCGACGAGGGGGAAGGAGTAAGCGGTTGCGAGTTGCGCATGATGCCGCACCACGTTTCATCCTACCGCGGTTCTACCACGGCGTAAACGGCGGTTTTTCGAATTCGTTGACAGGACTGCGAGGCGACGGTAGCCTGTCGGCGGTACCATGGGCAATACACAGCGGCATACTGGCCCGGACAGCCCAGCTCCCGAATCCAGTGGTGTTCCGACAGCCCTCATTGTCGTCATTGTCCTCATTCTGGCCTTCATGAATGCCGGTGCGGACTACCTCAATGACAGGTCGCTGCAGATTCCGCTCTTTTTTGACACCATCGGCACAGTTGTCGCAACGGCCCTCTTCGGGCTGGCGCCGGGCATCGCGACGGCCGTCGGCACGCACCTGTTCATGGAGCTCCTAAACTGGCCTCTTTCCGGAGTCTACCTTCCATGGATGGCCTGCAACGCCAGCTCCGCGATCATTGTCTGGATTCTCATTCGCCGGGAGCAGTTCGATACCTCCGTCCATGCGCTCATTGCGGGCCTATGGATCGCGCTCGCCTGCCGGTCAACATCGCCGACAAGACACTTGCGGTGTTCGTTGCCTATGGTGCAATTCGGCTTGCGCATAGACGTGCGGTTGGCGTTGGCCACGTGCGTGAAAAAGTCTGAGCTTCCCCCTGCTCTCTCGATGGACTCGGTCACTGTTTCATAGCCGGTGCCGGCATCTAAAACCGTTGCTCCCGCCAGACCTCAACATCTTCGAGGTAGATAATGCCCGGGTACTCCTGGAAAACTTCGTTCATTATTCTCTGCGCAATCTCTTCAGCTGTTGAGCGCTCTCGGACGATGACCTCAACCTTGATGTTGGAAAAATCAGCCACAACCGATGCTCGAGACTCGGTTGTATGGAAGTGATGGAGCCCCTTGCCGCCGGCAGATACGAGTGTGTAGCCCGTTGCTCCCTGGGACTCGATAATCTTACGCACCTCAGCCTCCAGGAACTTTTCCGTAACAACGATAATTTTGATGGCTTTGTGAAACATGCATACCTCCTGTGGTACTGTCGGCACCGCTACGATGCAAAAACAACCTGCGCGAGCGCGAAGAAGAGCGGAATACACACCGCTATCGCAATCGGCGTCCCGAGACTTGTGGATGCTCCGATGTATGCGGAGGGGTTGGCTTGGGGAATACCGCCGCGAAGGGTCGGCGGCCCCGAGATATCGGAGTTGGACGCGGCGACGACCGAAAGGAGCACGACACCTCCCGGACTGAACCCGGTGAGAATGTGAGCAATGTAGCCAAGCCCGAATCCGATGAACCCGTGGACTACGGGCGCGACGAGGGCGTAGAGCGCAAACCACTGGGTTGCATGCCGCAACTCACTCAGTCGGGCGTAGGCCTCCATGCCGAGGATCAGCATCAGAACCGACAACAATCCACGGAACAGCGGATCGTAAAAACTCTCAACTACACTTTCGGGTCTGGTAACGAGCCCGAGCAACAGTCCAAGAACCAGCGCCGAGAGGGCTGCTCCCTGCAAGCTTTCCTTCATGATAGAGCCTACGCTCATCCGGTGATCGCCACGCGCGCGGTGTTTTCCGGCGTGCATGTTCGCAAACACGATTGCGAGGACCAGCGCGGGGATGTCCATGAAGGGATACAGGGCAGGCACCCATGCCTCGAAGGCCATCTCTTGCTCTTCCAGAAGCACTATCCCCGCCGCCAGGGTCGATGCACTGACCGCTCCGAAGAGACCGGCCGTGGCGATTCCGTCTTCTTCCTTCACGCTCCCGAAGAGTGAGAAAAAAAGGCGCCCGATGACGACGATAGTCACACCGGCAACGATCGAAAAAATCGCCGGTAGGAGCATTTCTCCGAGATTCGCCTCCCGTATCTCGATGCCGCCCTCCATGCCTATTCGCATTAGGAGCACAAAGACCACGAACTGATATATCGATCCGGGAATACTAAGCTTGCTTCCAACCGCGGCCAAAGCTACACCTCCCAGAAGAAATGCAAGCGTGGGCGATTGAAGTTGCGTGACGAAACGGGAGGTAAAGTCAAGCAGGAAACTCATTTCTTTTCTCCTCTCAGCTGTGTTGTGATCGGCTCAAGGTGCCGCAGCTCCGACACCGGAAGACTTCCGGAGACTGACGAGAGGGAGGATAGTCAACCGCAGAGGATATGTAAAATTGATTGTTGTAAACAAAACGTTCGATAAATTAGAATTACGATGTGAGAATTAACTACAATCATTTGAGGTATTTTTACTTTGTTGCACACGAGGGACATCTTACGAGGGCGGCGGGAAAGCTCAATATCTCGCAGTCTGCGCTTTCGGTTCAGATCAAGACCCTAGAGCAGCAGCTCGGCCATGAGCTATTTCAGCGCCGCGGAAAGCAACTGGCCCTTACCGAAGTGGGCCGAATGGTGCTCGATTACGCGGACGCGATTTTCCGTACCGGTGAGGAGCTTCTCCATCAACTCGTGCATCACCAGGACGTGCACCGCCGAATGTTTCGCATCGGTGCGATTACCACCCTCTCTCGGAACTTCCAGATCGGCTTTTTCGGAAAGCTTCTCCAGGAACCGGACGTCGAGCTGGTAGTCTCCTCGGCGTCGCTTCCGGAGTTGTTGCTGCAGCTGGAGACGCACCGCATAGATGTGGCCTTAACGAACACAGCTCCCACCCGGGACGCGGGAACGCCTTGGGTCTCACACCTCATCTCGGGTCAGCCGGTGGGTCTCATCGGCGCCGCGGACTTCGAAGAGCGCGGAAGGAGTCTCGCGCAGCTCCTCGCCGAGGAACCGTTGGTGCTTCCGAGCCTGGAGAGCAACATCCGAGTGGCGTTCGATGCGCTCGTGGAGCGACTGGGGGTTTCGGTCAATATCAAGGCCGAGGTGAACGACATGACGATGCTGCGGCTGATCGCGCGAGAGCGCGTGGGACTGGCGGTAGTGCCTCCCATCGTGGTGAAGGACGAGCTCGATCAGGGAGTGCTCAGAGAGATTCGAAAGATTCCCGACATTTCCGAGACCTTCTTTGCCCTCGTCCTCAAGCGTCAGTTTCCGAATCCTCTCCTGAAGACGCTTCTTTCATAAGCGAAACAAGAGTGAACCATGGTATAATCCGGATGATCGACAATCCAGCGCTGAAAAACATGGACCTGACCGAGAAACCCGATCACTCGTGCCAGGGAATGGTGGCGCCTATTGAGGTGGCGAGTTCGTTCATTTCTGCGTCAGTGTGATAGAGCAACGGCGCCTTCTCCGTAGCGATGCCGTCATCACCTCGGATGAAGCGGTAGGCGGTGTGGTACTCCGAGTCCACCACGAGCTGCTCCGAGTCGGCGAGCCCCTGAAGATTGGTTTCTCCGTTGCAGGTGCACACATAGGTGCTTGCTGCGCTTTCGACCCGCACGAAGAACGTTGTCCCTCGAACCCCTGCGACGGCAGTCGGCGTACGAATCTCGAAGGCTGTGTCCCCTGAGACCTCTCGCAGACGATCGAAAACCGCGGCGAAGCTGCCCTTCTCGAGCTCCGCGGCTCGAACCTGGCCGCCTCGCAGGTCGAGACGGATCGTGGTGTTCTCCCGCAGCTGAAACACGTTTCGGTCGTCGAAAACAATCTCCGCAAGGCCGTTCGGCCCCGTTTCTATAAGCTGCCCCGACTCCACCCGGTCGCCGAGTCTTGCGGCCTCACCGTCAACGGTGACCTTACCTTCGAGGTACTCCATTACGCCGTAGACCGCGATCGGCGCCTGCGCCGGGCCGTCACCCGACTGCTCTCCACCACCCGACGCTGTCGCGGCCGCTGAGATAACTACCAAGAGTACGGCTGTCGTGATCAGGATCCTGGACGGTTCATTGATTCTTCTTCTGTCCATGGGTACCTCCTTTCGCGCCGCCCGGCTCGAGATTCCCGCACCCATCATGTAGGTCGAACATCGCTTTAGCAATACCGAAAGTGTGCCTTTACATGTGTCTATTTTGGTTTATAATAAGGTATTGGATTTTATGGACTAATATTTTGCATTTTATCGTGCTCGTCGTAAGCCTATTCTTCTCGTTTCCGTTCGCCGGTTGGGGACAGGCGTCGCAAACCAACCCGGCCAGAGTGCTCGTGCTTCACTCCTATCACCAGGGTTTCACGTGGACCGATAGCATCCAGAAGGGAATCGAGGCCGGCTTGGCGGACTCGGGAGTGGGAGCGGAAATCGACGTTGAGTATCTGGACGCCAAACGCCACCCCGGCGATTCGCTCTTTGTGGACTACGCCTGGCTCTTCGCGAAACAGTTTCAGGACTGGCAGCCGGACGCCATCATTAGTATGGACGACGACGCGCTCCTCTTCCTCCTCGCCCACCGCGACGACCTGTTTCCGAACGTGCCGGTGGTGTTCGGCGGCCTCGATACGGAATCCTTTGACGGTTCTGTACTTGGTAATGGTTCCGGCTACACCGGTGTCGTGGAGCGCCTGGATCTTAGATCAACTCTAGAGCTGATTCGAGACATCCAGCCCCACGTCCGGCGCGTATTCTTCGTCCACGACCAAACGACCAGCGGCATCATGCATCGCCGACACCTCGAGGAGCTCCGCCCGGCGTACGAGGGGCGAATCGAGTTCATATTCCCCCGTGCCAAGGGGGCGGTCAGTAGGGGCGAGTTACTGGATACCCTGGCGAAGCTGGATGCCGACACTGCGGTATACTTCACCGGCTTTTTTCGGGACCGTCACGGCCGGGCGCTGGCGGAGGATAGGATCATCCCGGCGATCGCCGAGGCCTCTCCGGTTCCCGTTTATACCCATGTCGAATCATACTTCGGCTCAGGCGTCATCGGGGGGAAGATGCTGAGTGCGGAGGTGCACGGCCGGTCGGTGGCGCAGAAGGCGGCAACTATAGTAAAGGGTACCCCGCTCGCCGAGACACCTGTCACAGTCGAGAGCTCCAACCGATACATGTTCGACTACCGCGTGCTCCGGCGCTTCGACATTTCCCGCGACCGGTTGCCTGAGGGAAGTATCGTCAAGTTCGAGCCGACCACGCCGTTCTATCGCTACCGCGATGAGTTGATCTGGGCCGCCGCCGGGTTCGTTCTTCTCCTTGCCTTTGTGGCTGCGCTTGCCGTCAACATCCTAAAACGCCGACTGGCGGAACGGCGCCTGGCTGCAAACGAAGAGAAGTATCGCGCCCTGGTCGAAAAACAGTTGGACATGGTGGTCGAAGTGGATTCCGAAGGTCGATTCCTTTTCGCGAATCCCCGGTATCTCGAGACCTTCGGCAAAACGGAATCGGAGCTTATCGGAGAATCATTCATGCCTCTGGTACACCCCGATGACCAGCCCGCCACCTCGGAGGCAATGGAGTCGCTGTATCGGCCGCCGCACTCCTGCTCACTTGAGCAGCGGGCCTGGAGCGTGGATGGATGGCGGTGGTTCGCGTGGTCCGATCGCGCGTTGATCGATGGCGAGGGTCAGGTTGTTTCCATCATCGGCGTTGGTCGAGACGTTACCGACCGAAAAGAAGCCGAGCTCAGACTTCAGGAGACGCTCTCCGAGAAGGACCTCTTGATGAAGGAGATAAACCATCGGGTGAAGAACAACCTGATGCTGGTACGCTCACTTATCAATCTCAAAGCCGCGGAGCTCGGTGGAAAAGCCGGGGCGAACGCGGAGCTATCGGACCTCATGCACCAGATTGACGCCATCCGAATCGTTCACGAAAAGCTTCACCAGGAGGGGAGATTCACGAGCGTCTCGATGCCCGGCTATCTGCGCCAGGTTGTGGAAACCGTGTTTGCCGCTGGCACCGAGCCCGGCATCAGCCTCAAAATCGAGGTGGCGGATATCTCTCTTCCGACAAAGACGGCGGTGACGCTCGGCCTCATCGTAAACGAGATAGCCACGAATGCCGCAAAACACGCTTTCGACGAGGGCGACGAGGGCCTCGACGGCAGCCAGGCGCCCAAGTTCTCTCTCCGGCTTTCCGTCGCAGAGACGGGCACTCCCGAAAAAAGAGCTCTCGAACTCGTCCTGTCGAACACGGGAAAGCGCATTCCCGAAGACATCAGCCTCGAGAGCTCAACCGGCCTCGGAATCAATCTGGTCGGCGAGCTGGTCAAACAGATCGGTGGCTCCATCGACCTAAAACGCGTCCCGCAGACTTGCTTCACCATCCGCTTCGAGGTGGACGAGGATTCCGGGCCCGAGTAATCCCCGCCCGCCCTACCGAAGCTGTCCGATCATTTCCATCCGGCGAAGCACCGCATCCCACTTTGGCGCCTCGACGCGGGTCTGAGTCTGCAGTTCCTTAATGCCGAAGTTTTCGCTCTCGAAGTAGCCGGGTTCGGTACCCGGCTCGTTTTGGCCTCGCGGGATGACGCCGTGGAGGTGCACGAAGAGCCCTCCGCCCTCCTCCTGCCAGACGGAGAACAGGGCATCGTAGAGCTCGCGCATCATCGGGTGTACCGCAATCACGTCGCGGGTGTAGCTGCTGCCTACGAAGTGATGGCCTCCCTCGTAGGCGACAAGCGGCAAATCGTACTCTTCTGCGAGCGCCCGATCGTTTCGAACGGCGTAACGTAAGCCCGGCTCCGCGGCCTCCGCGCCCCACTCCCCTCGGCCGCGGACGTAGGAGACTGCCTCGCCAAGAAAGGCCTCCGGCGCCGAGCGATCAAACTCGATCTCTCCCTCGGCCTCACCGACGTATGGGGCCACCGCAAAGGCGTCGACCCCGAAGCCGCAGGGCTCGACGCCCTCCTCCGCCACGGCCACCGGACACCCGAGAAGGTCTCGGGAGGGCGCCCAGTAGGGGTGGGACCCCCCGATTTGCCCGGCCAGCACGGTGACGAGCCTATCCGCTTCATCACCCCACACTTCCCGGAAGATTGCGCCGACCTCCAGGGTCCGTACCCCCTGCCAGCTGTAGATCATCATGTTCTCGTGGACGGGGTCGCCGTCTGAGTAGGGCCGGACGGTGCCGAGCACACCGGGCCATCGCCGGCGTGCGTATTCGAGGGCACGGTCGCGCCCCATCTGGTAGGGGAACGCAAAGTTCCACAGCTCATTCCCGAGCTCGAGGTAGAGCCGGCGGTTCGAATCGAGCCGTTCGAGGGTGAGCTCGGCGAGCTCGCGCACGTAGTGATCATCGGCACCGATGGGGATATTGAGCCACAGGTCGGAGACCGACTCGTTTGCGAGATCCACGGCGACCTCGTACGGCGCGCCCATCGCACCGCCCCAGTGGGAGTACCCGTGTGGTTTTCGATCCTCCCAGGCAATCGGCGGGCCGTAGGTGAGCTGATCACCCAAGAAATGCAGCGGGCGAATCACGCTGAAGGGCTTGAGATAGTCGAGGTAGACGGGATTGAAGGTTTCTCCGGCAACCGCGTCGGGGCGCAGCATGCTGATGTTTCGAACGTAGTCGCCGGTACCGCGGGGGTCGGTTTCCTCGATATAGAGAATGACCGTCGAGGAGCCGTCGTACTCGTAAACCAACTCGTTCTCGCCTTCTTCCGCACGTCGAACACCGTCGGCACTGAGCCTACCGGCTCCGTCCCACGTGACGGTGTAACGGCCCGCGGGAAATTGCCCGGGCAGCTCCGCACCGCCCATGACGACCGTCGCCAGACGCTCCGCGCGCCGACCATTCGACAGCTCCATCGAAGTGGCCCAGCCGAGCTCGTCGGTTCGCACGAGGTCGCGATCCTCCATCCGCCACTGCCCCTCGATAACGGGTACCCACAGCTTGCTCTGATCCGTATCACCGATTTCGGCCTCGAACCCCGCCATCTTGAAAACGTCGTTGAGCATCCAGGCGGTCATCCAGTAGTTGATGGCCGAGACGGCATTGCCGATTCGAAACGTCTCGGGGCCGGGCCACGGGTCATTTCGCTCCGGGAGCGTCAGGTCGCCGGGGTATGGCCCCCCGCTCGCCGGGTTCACCGAGGTTCCCGCGGCCTCGGCCTCTCCGCCGGCGTCAGCGCCCTGAGCCGTCGCAGAAGGTGTCGTACAGCCCGCAAGAGCGAGCACTCCGATCGCCAGAGCAACCATGAGTCGGTTCCGAATTCTAACGGCCGATACGGGGCCGGCGCTAAGGGCGGTGCGTCGGTGGTTCATGCGATCAATCTGTATCACGCAGCTACGCGAATCTCAATCGAGGTAGGAAACTTGAGAAACTATTAACGTTTCCGCTTGACACTGTAGTCTGGCGGGGATACTATGTTAAAAGAAACTAGAGATACCAGTTGAGTTTCCGCGTCTCCCGAGAGCCGGAGTGCCTCGGATAGGAATCAAGATGGAACACGAAACCATGTTACAGGAACGAATCGTGAAGTACGCGGGCCCGAGATTCTTCAGCGAGGGCTTCAGTCGAATCACGACGGAGGAGCTCTCCCGCGAGCTCGGCATCAGCAAGAAGACGCTCTACCGGGAGTTCGGTACGAAGGAAGAGATTGTGAGGGCGGTCGTGCGTAAGCAGCTCGCGGAAGTGGAGCACGAGCTGAGCGAGGTCTTTGATGATAAGTCGCGCTCCTTCCTCGAGCGCCTCGGGGCGCAGCTGCGGGTTGCGAGCCGGATTATGAACACCCTCGGAACACCTTTTCTCAAGGACCTGGCTCGATACACCCCGGAGCTCTGGCAGGAGATTCAGGAGTTTCGCCACCGCAGGGTCTTCTCTCGCATGGAGGGGGTGATTCAGAGGGGAAAGAACGAGGGGATGATTCGCGACGATGCGGACCCGCGCCTTCTCGTGGTGATCGTGACTACCGTAGCGGACAACCTCCTCGTGCCGCAGAAGGTCATGGAGCTCGATCTTGTCCCACAGGAAGTCATCCGTCACATGGGGATGCTTGTGGCCGAGGGCATCCTCACCGCCGACGGGCGAGAGCAGTTTCGCGGTTTCGACGAATCATGGAGGGCATAGACATGGCACATAGCACGAACAGCGTGATCAGGTTGGGATCGGTCGGTCTTGCGGTCCTGCTCTTTCTTGTCGCCTGCGGAGAGCCGGAAACCGGCGTCAGGGGCTCGGGCACCGTGGAGGCTACCGAGGTAACACTCTCGGCGAAGGCACAGGGCGAGATTCTCTCCGTCGACGCCGAGGAAGGAGACCGTGTCGAGACGGGTGCCGTTCTCGCTCGGATCGAGCGTGACGACCTGGAGTTGCAGTTCGAGCAGGCGGAGCAGCGTCTCGAGGCGGCGAATGCCGAACTGGATCTCCTTCTGGCGGGAGCCCGCAGCGAGGACCGGAGACAGGCCGAGGCTCAACTGGAACAGGCCGAGCAAGCCCTCGAGCTCGCACGCAAGTCCTACGAGCGGACACAGCGTCTCTCCGAGACCGGCAGTGCTACGCCCAGCGACCTC
>JAAAOR010000146.1 GCA_009908735.1 Spirochaetota bacterium
CAACCGAAGAGTAGCGCAAGAACCAGCACCGCTGATATCAGTAGCAATGCTTTCTTCATTCTGGTAGTCCTCCTTAAAGACTTATGTGTCAATATGCGGTCCAGACTACAGGAAAAATGGTCTGCTGCCAAGGATTTTTCCCGTATTATCGTCCGGTCGGCCGGCCCGATGCCGTGCAACCCGGCCGGGGACGCCTCAGGCCGCCGTCTCACGCAGTTCTCATGTTGACATGCTTCGGGAGGGACCATAGTCTGTTGGTACATGCGCACGATTCGAGAGAACTACGAAGACATTGCTTACAAAATGGTCGAAAACTCGCGTCAGCCTCATCACGTCGACGAGACGGCCATCTATCAGGAAAGCAACCTCGACAACCGCAAGCTCATCGACGAGATTCTCGAAGACCTGGTATTACCCGGCAGCGCCCTGTACCACTTCGAGCATCTCGAGATGCTCTGCGAGTATGCACGGCAGGGCTATTCGGGACTAATCCTGATGGAACACTACAGCAACTTCGACGTTCCCTGTCTGTACTACTTCCTCGAGCGGCAGGGAGAGGTGGGACACACCATCGCGGAGTCCATCGTGTCGGTTGCCGCCATGAAGCTCAATGAGGAGAGTAAGTTCGTACTCGCCTTCACCGAGGCTTACAGCCGCATCGTAATCTACCCGCAGCGTGGTCTCGATAAGCTCGACGACCCCGAGGAAGAACGCCGCGCGCGCTCATTTAACCACCGCGCCGTCCGTGAGATGGTCCGCTGCAAGAACGAGGGCAAGCTCGTGCTGATGTTTCCCACCGGCACCCGCTACCGTCCTCAGGAGCCGGATACGAAGCGGGTACTAAATGCCGTGGACTCCTATATGAAGAGCTTCGACTACGTCGTCTTCGTGGGCATCGCCGGAAACGTGCTACTCGTCAATCCGTCGAATGAGATGAGCGAGGACTACCCGCAGAAGGACGTAGTCACTTTCACCGTAAGCCCGCCCATCGATTCGCGCGAGTTCCGAAACCGCTACCGGGCGGCAGCCGCCGAGGACGAGGACCCCAAGCGCGCGGTGGCGCGCGGCGTGGAGGCGGAGTTCGCCCGCATGCATGTGGAAGCCGAGGACTATCGCAACCGTAATCTCAGCTGAGGTCGAGCGATACTCGCTTCGCGACGGTGCGAAATCCCATCGCTGTCGCCGTGTCGTCGAGCACCAGCCCTCGTCCGGATAGCTCCATCGCGATCACGCCCCAGCCCTCCCGGCGTGCCTCCTCCACGACCCTCTCGAGAAGCAGACGCCCGAGCCCGAGTCCCCGGAACATCGGCCACACGTATAGCGTATCGATAATGAGGCCGCCTGCAGCCAAGCCCTCCCCGTCGCTTGAGGCGGAAGCCGCGTCTGCTGTAACCGCGCCCGCAATCTCGCCGGCGGGGGCCTCTGCAACGACGGCAAGCCTCGGCTCCAACTTCTCCCGCCGCTGCTCCTCTGCAGCGCGCCGCAGCTCATCGACAAGCGCGGTCTCGGCGGCGCCCACTCGTCGGATCGTGAAATCGGAGAGCACGAGGTCCTCGATTTCCGCCGTCTCGACCGCCACTCGTTCGAGCCCCCATGTCTCGCGCAGATCGTTGTACCAGTCGGCAACGACCCCCTGCATCGCCTGCTCTTTGAACTGATACCACCGACGCTCGAGCTCCTCTCGCTCCTTTATCGTGTCTTTGAAACGCCGAAAGACCCCGCGGCCGCCGGAGAGCGCCTCGCGGAGTTTCTCCTGATACACCGGATTCCGGAGCTCCTCCGCGAAACGCTCCATCAGCCGGAAACCGTCGGCGGGGGTCCACTCGGGAAGCGGTACGTAGCGCCCGGGCTTTTCCTCTGCCTGTTCTTCAACCGCCTCCATCTCTTCCATCTCTTCGACCGTCAGCAGATTGCCGGTCTCGGTATCCAGCATAAACTCCTCGTGCTGGTCTTCCATGGCAAAGATGATCCTATCGGCGAGTTCAGGCGTCAATTCGAATTGCATTCCTACTGCTCCGCGCCCGCGTGGGCTTTGAGGGAGTCCAGCTCGGCGATTGGGATCGTCCATGTCTCGCCCGTGCGACGACTGTGGACCTCCACCGTATCGTTGATCAACGACTCCGCCGACACCACGATGCGATAGGGAAGGCCAAGGAGCTGAGCATCTGCGAACTTTGAGCTCACCGACTCGTGGCGATCGTCGATGAGCACTTCACCCTCGAGCTGATCGTAAACTTCGTAGCTCAGGCGTCGCACTTCGAGAGAGCGGCCGATAGACATCAGGTAGAACCTGAACGGGGCAATCTCTTCGGGCCAGATGATCCCCTTCTCGTCGTTGTTGCTTTCTACAATCGCGGCAAGTAGACGGCCAAGGCCGATGCCGTAGGAGCCCATAAAGGGGCGCATCTCTTCGTCCATATCCCCGCGAAAGCTCAGGCCCAGAGCGTCGGAGTAGGTCGTGCCGAGGCGGAAAATATGGCCGAGCTCCAGAACCTGCTGCTCTTCGAGCGTCGCTCCGCAGTTGCGGCAAGTGCTCCCCGGCGGGATGCGGGCGATGTCGCCCACCCGATCGGCATCGTAGTCGCGGCCGAAGTTGGCGTTTCGCAGATATACATTGGGTTCGTTCCCCCCAATAATGAGATTCGATGCCTCGGCCACGGCGGAGTCCACCACGATCTCCACCGGCTCGTTACCAAGAAGCCGGTCCTGCATGCCCACCGGCGAGACGAAGCCCGGCGGCACACCTGCGGTGTCGAAGATGGACCTGTCGGCAAGGCCGTAAATGGGCGCGTCGGCCACGGTCGCAAGCTTCTCGAGGCTCACGCTGTGATCCCCTCTCACGCAGACCATGATCAGCCCGCGCCGCCCGCGAAACACGAGGCTCTTCACAAGACGGCTCTGCGGCACCTCGAGGTGTGCGGCGGCCTTGACCATGTTATTGCAGCCCGGCGCGCTCACGGGTTCGAGCTTCCGGGGCGGTGCCCCGTCGATTTCGCGCGCCGCGACCGCAACCTCCGCGTTCGCGCTGTAGCCGCAGCTCGGGCAGCTTGTCAGGTGATCGTCGCCCCAATCAGAGGGGACGACGAACTCGAAGGATTTGTCGCCGCCCATGTAGCCGACGCCCGCCTCCGCGGCACGGACCGGCACACCGCATCGCTCGAAGATCTCGTGATAGGTCGCAAACACCGTGGGAAAGAAGTTGTTGAGGTCGGTAAAGGAGCGATGGAAGGAGTAGGCATCCTTCATCACGAACTCCTTCGTGCGCAGCAAGCCATGCCCCGGTCTGTTTTCGTCGCGGAACTTGGTCTGAAATTGATAGAGGAATACCGGCAGATCACGGTAGGAGTTTATAGACGTGCGCACGAGCTCCACCATCGCCTCCTCGTGCGTGGGCGAGAGCACGAGCCGCCGCCCCGTGCGATCCTGAAACTCGATGAGGTCCTTCCCGGCGAGCTCCGCCCGTCCGCTGCGCTCCCACAGGTCGTAGGGGTTCACCATAGCGACGCTCACTTCCTGGCCGCCGAGCTTCTCCATCTCTTCAGCAATGATGCGCTTTAGCCGGCGAATCACCCGATGCCCCAGAGGCAGAAAAGAGAAGAGCCCCGCGCCCAGCGGGCGGATATAGCCCCCACGCAGCAACAGCCGATAGCTGTCCGCGCGTACATCGGTGGGAACCTCTCGCAGTGTCGTGCCGAGGAGCCGGGAGAATCGCATCGCCCTCAATTGTAGGTCCGCCCGGCCCAGCGGTCAACGCGCCGTTACCCCGCGCGACCGCGCACCGACCGAGGAGGCGACCTCGTGAGCGGACC
>JAAAOR010000027.1 GCA_009908735.1 Spirochaetota bacterium
CCACGCACGTGCTCTGCGGCCAGCTCCAGCTCTTCGATGAGGGTGGCGTAGGAGTCGGCCTCATGCATTATTCAGCCTCGTGCGTTATTCGGCCTCGTGCATCGTAGAGAGTGACTCCGGCCTCGACGGCAAGGTCGATGTCGAAGCGCTCGTTCAGGGTGGCCACGGTCTGCTCGTCAAGCCCGGCGAGCCGGCTCTCGGTGAGCGGAAACACCCCGGAAAGGCGCGACTGCCCGTGCTCGAGCTTCTGCCTGTGAGCTTCGCATTCGGTGATAGCTGACTCGATGGTGGCTGTTACCGGATCACTCACAGCGCGATACCGTGCTTGTATGCCTCCGCGACGACTGCCCGCTCATCCGTGTCACTACCGCGCGTCGCCACCAGATCGACTTTCTGATCGCCGAGGGCCAGCTGAATATCTGCGACGGTACGGATCTTTGCTCGCTCCGCCTCGGCGCCGGTGAGCGGCGATTCGACAAGCAGATCGACGTCACCGCCGCGCTTCGCATCGTCTGCCCGTGAGCCGAACAGCA
Source organism: Spirochaetota bacterium (assembly GCA_009908735.1). Next base: position 534 of record JAAAOR010000027.1, read on the forward strand.
CGACAGTGGCCTCCTCGCCGAAGTGTCGGCGTACCGCGTTGCGTATCGTCTCTCGTTCGCCTTCAGTCAATCTCACGGACCTATCCGATGACGTTCGTCACCGTCATCGCCACCCCAACCAGGGCGAGAACGATGGTCATTGCGGTCATCCACCTGTTCATGTGGCGGCTCTGCTCATCGAAGCGTCTATCGATGGATTCGAAGCGCCGATCGACGGCCCGGAAGCGCTCGTCCATTTGTTTTTGCGTCGCGGTGAACCGCTCGTCCATCTGCTTTTGCACGGCGTCGAAGCGCTCATCCATCTGCTTTTGCACGGACTCAAAGCGCTCGTCCATTTGCTTTTGCAGCGACTCGAAGCGTCTGTCCATGGCGTCGAAGCGCTCGTCCATCTGCTTCTGCACGGACTCAAAGCGCTTGTCCATGGCGTCGAAGCGCTCGATCATGATATCGCGCCCGGCTTTGAGCTCCGCTTCCAACGTGGATATGCGGCCGGCAAGGTCGAGGACGTGCGCGGGCATCCACGATTCGGGGTGGGATTTGAGGTAGCCGAGAACCTGCTCGAGGTCTTCGTTGGTCAGCGGCATGTGCCGTCCTCCATAAAGGTCAATCTACTACCTCTTACTGCGCTTTTGAAGCTGCTGCTTCAACCGGCGCTCTCAGTAACCCCGCGCACGGCAGCGAGAACCCGGCTAAGGCCCTCTTCGGGGCTCATCGCCGCGGAGTCCACCACGACCTCGGGGGCCTCCGGCGCCTCGTAGGGCGAGGTGACACCGGTAAAGTGGGCGATCTCGCCGCGCTCGGCCTTCTCGTAGAGACCCTTGGGATCGCGGGCTTTGAGTGTATCCATGTCGGCTGTAGTGTAGACCTCCACGAAGCGGCCCTCCGGGAGAATCCTGCGGGCGAACTCGCGGTCCTCGGTGAATGGCGAGATGAAACTGCAGATGACAATCTGCCCGGACTCGAAGAGAAGTTTCGCGGCTTCGGCCACGCGGCGGATGTTCTCCCGCCGGTCCTCGATACTGAAGCCGAGGTCGCTCGAAAGGCCGTGGCGGACATTGTCGCCGTCGAGACGGGTGACCTGTCTGCCCTCCTCGAAGAGCTTCTTCTCGAGCGCCTGAGAGATGGTCGATTTCCCCGAGCCCGAGAGCCCGGTAAACCACACTACGGCCGCCTTGTGGCCGTTCCGAGCCTCGCGGTCCGCCAGGCTCACCTCGCTGGTCTCGTAGGTGATGTGCTCGCTCACCGGTGCCGCACGCTCGGTTGCCGGAACCGAGGCGCCGGCCTCCGTGGCGCGATCGGCTTCCTCCCGGCGACGCTGTCTCGCCTGGCTCTCGAAGTACTCATCGGCGTCGTGAGTGTCGGTACGGATCATACCGGCGGCGACGGTGAGATTGGTAACAGGGTCTATGAGGATGAAGCTCCCGGTGCCCCGGTTGTTCTTGTAGCTGTCGACGAACAGCGGCTCCGCGGTCTTTATCTCGACACGACCGATCTGGTTGAGCTCGAGGGTCTGCGCGGGGCTTCGGTGCATGGTGTTTACATCGATCTCGTAGAGGAGCTCCGAGACGTAGGCTTTCACCACGCGCGTTGTGTGCTGAAGCAGGTAGTGGCCGGAGAGCGAGAGCGCATTTTTGTCGTCCATCCACGAAAGCGTCGCCTCGATGCGCTGGGTAACGTGGGGCACGTTGTGCCGTCGGCAGATCATCTCCCCGCGGCTCACGTCGATCTCGTCCTCGAGCTGCAGCACCACCGATTGCGACTCGAAGGCCTCATCGAGAACGCCGTCGTAAGTCGTGATCTCGCGCACCTTCGAGCGCATGCCCGACGGCAGCGCCACGATCTCCTCGCCCTGCTTGATGGTGCCCGAGACCACCATGCCGGCGAATCCGCGGTAGTCCTGGTGCGGGCGCACCACGTACTGCACGGGGAAGCGGAAGTCCACGAGGTTTCGGTCCGCAGCGATGGTCACACTCTCGAGGTGATGGAGCACCGTCGCCCCGTCGTACCACGGGGTGTTCTCGCTCTTGTGGACGATGTTGTCGCCCATAAGTGCGGAGATGGGCATGAAGGTGATGTCATGGACGTCGAGTTTCTCGCTGAAGGCGGTGTAGTCGGCAACGATCTTGTCGTATACCTCCCGCGAGTAATCGACGAGGTCCATCTTGTTCACGCACACGAGCACGTGCGGAATGCCGAGAAGCGAGGCGATAAAGCCGTGGCGCTTTGACTGGGTGAGCACCCCGTTTCGCGCATCGATGAGGATAACCGCGAGGTCCGCGGTGGAGGCGCCGGTTATCATGTTGCGGGTGTACTGCACGTGGCCCGGCGTATCGGCGATGATGAACTTACGCTTGGGCGTGGAGAAGTAGCGGTAGGCCACGTCGATGGTGATTCCCTGCTCGCGCTCGGCGCGCAGGCCGTCTGTGAGCAGGGCGAGGTTCACCTGTTCCTCGCCGCGGAGCTTGCTCGTGTTCTCGAGTTGCTCCATCTGGTCCTGGAAGATGGCCTTCGAGTCGTAGAGCATTCGCCCGATGAGAGTGCTCTTTCCGTCGTCCACGCTGCCGGCGGTGGTGAACCGCAGAAGCTCGCGATCGAGATATTGCTGAGTCAGCTCGCTTACGTTTTCCATTGTGCTCATGTCCAAACCTCTATTCTTATTGGGAGAAGATTACCCGGCCGACCCGGTCGATGTGCGCGCGGAGATCGGCATCTACCTCGTTGTCGACTACGACAACGTCGACGCTCCAGGGAAAGAGCGCTTCCTCGAGGTCTTCGGTCCAGCGCGCGGCGTCGCTACGGCCGAGACCGTCTCCGTATACGGCGAGGTCGATATCCGACCCCTCCCGCCAGGAGCCTTTGGCCCGGGAGCCGAACAGGATGACCTTCCGCACGCGGGCGTCCGAGGCGATGATCGTTTCGACGGCATCTATCATTGCCGGGGTCAGACCGGCTTGCCGCCGTTTGTCCACCCGGTCGTCAGTCATCCGTCGTGTCGGCTTTTCGGAGTTCGAGCTCGGTCGAAAGGGCCGATAGCGCGCCCACGTACTCGCTTCGCACCTCTGCTTCGAGCTCCTCAGCCTTGGCTTCGCTATATAGATGCGTGGATTCATTGCGCGCGCGGTGCATGCGGGCCCACAACTCGCCGTCCTGAAGCAGCCCGGCCTCGAACGCACGGCGGATCACAGGCTTGGGGCCGACAATTTGCTCGTATCCCAGGTGTGCCAGGTAGTCCTGCAGCGTCTTCCACGCAAGCTCGTAGCAGAGCTCG
>JAAAOR010000026.1 GCA_009908735.1 Spirochaetota bacterium
TGGCCTCATCGAGCCGCCCCTGCGCGTCGGCGGTGGCCGATGCGTAGAACTTGATCTTCGGCTCGGTACCCGAGGGCCGGGCGCTGACCACGGTCTCATCGGCGAGAAAGAACTGCAGCACATTCGAGCTCGGAAGCTCGATGTCCTCCACGTATTCGCCGCGCTCGAGGTCGTAGAGCGTATTCTCCTTCACGTCACGGATGCGGCTGACCGCGATGCCGGCGATCTCGCGCGGCGGATTCTCACGGAGCGTCTTCATGAGCTCAGCCATCACCTGCTTCCCCGATTGACCACGGAAGTACTTCGAGATCTGGATCTCCTCGAAGAAGCCGAACTGCTCATAAATCTCGTCGAGGCGGTCGAGAACGCTCTTCCCCTGCGAGACGTGGTAGAGCGCCATCTCGGTTGTCATGAGCACCGCCGAGATCGCATCCTTATCCCGCACGTGCGTGCCGATGAGGTAGCCGTAGCTCTCCTCATCACCCATGACGTAGGTCGGGCCGTCGCTCTGCCTCTCCAGGTCCCGCATCACACCCGCGATGTGCTTGAAGCCGGTGAGGGTGTCGTAGACCTTCGCGCCGTAGTGTTCGGCTACCTTCCGCTGCAACTCCGTGGTAACGATGGTTTTCACGAAGGCCGGTTTCGCGGGCAGGTGGCCGGTTTCGGCGAGACCACCGAACATGTAGTCGACGAGAAGCACACCGAGCTGGTTGCCGGTGACAAGACGCATGTCCGCGCCGTCGGGCACGGCGATCCCAAGGCGGTCGGCGTCGGGGTCGGTGCCCATGACGATATCGGCGCGCTTGCGCTTGCCGAGCTCGAGGGCCATCTTCATCGCCGAGGCTTCCTCGGGGTTGGGGAACTCGACGGTCGGGAACTCGCCGTCGGGCTCGCGCTGCTCAGGTACGGTGGTCACCTGGACGCCGAGCTCCCCGAGGATGCGCTCCACCATCATCGCGCCGGTTCCGTGGAGCGGCGTGTAGACAACGCTCACCGAGGAGCCCTGCTCACGCAGCACCTCCGGCCGTACGGAGACGGCCTTCGTGGCCTCCACGTAGGCATCGTCCATATCGCTTCCGAGGTACTCGAGCAGCCCCTGCTCGAGGGCATCATCTTTTTCGAGAGCCCGAATGTCGGTGGTAACGGACTGGACTTCGGCGATAATAGCCTTGTCATGCGGGGAGACAACCTGTGAGCCGTCGTTCCAGTAGACCTTGTACCCGTTGTACTCAGGCGGATTGTGACTCGCGGTGACCACAACGCCCGCTGAGGCGCCGAGGCGCCGAACCGCAAAGGAGAGCTCGGGCGTCGGACGAAGCGACGGGAAGAGGTATGCCTTTATCCCGTTTGCCGCGAACACGAGTGCGGTCTGCAGCGCGAAGGTGTCGGAGTACCGCCGCGAATCGTGGGCGATCACTGCGCTCGGGCGTCCGTCCGAAGCTGCGCTCCCTTCGCGAAGCACGTACTGCGCAAGACCCTGAGTGGCCCGTCGGAGCATGAACGGGTTCATGCGATTGTATCCCCCGCCGATGACGCCGCGCAGTCCGCCCGTGCCGAACTCGAGATCGGTGTAGAAGCGGTCGGAGAGCTCATCCCACTCGCCGTTGTCGAGAAGCTGCGTCACGCCATCGCGGAACGCCTCGTCGGTTTCCAGTCCGATGTATTCCTTCGCGCGCTGTTCAGATTTCTGTCGGTCCATCCTGTTGTCTCCTGTTCTGTTATTCTGTTGCCTGCTGCGCAGACGCTCCGCCGAAAATGAGCGGCGGTATCTCATCGGGGCTCGAAACCACCATGGCCGCCCCGTGCATCCACAGTTCTTCCACCTCGCGATACCCCCAGCTGACTCCCACGGGGTACATGCCCGCCACCTGCGCTGTCTCCATGTCGATCGCGGAATCCCCCACGAAGATCATCTCGTAGGGCTTCATACGCAGCTCGGCCGCAATGCGCTGCGCGGCCTCGGGATGCGGCTTCATCGGGAGATCATCACGTGCCCCGTACACGGTGGAAAACACGTCTTCGCCCCACGTCTTTTTGATGAGACGGTTTGTTAGCTCGTGCACTTTATTGGACAGCACGGCCATCGGTACGCCTACACTGTGCAGGCTGCTGATGAGCTCCGGGATTCCTTCGAAGGGGGTGCTGGACTCGAGGGGATGCGACATGTAGGCCCGGCGCATCTCCTCGGCGAGCTCGCCTGCGTCGACCTCGGAGCGCGATTCCTCCGGAAGAGCGAGCTCCGCGAGACGCCCGATCCCCCACCCGACCATGTCGCGGTAGGACTCCATATCATACTGAGGGAGGCCGCGGCGGGCGAGGACATTATTCATGGCGTCGCGGATGTCTGGTAGTGTATGCAGAAGGGTACCGTCGAGGTCGAAAAGTACGGCTTTGAACTTCACGGGATATACCGTATCCGCGGCCGCTACCGAGCGTCAAGCATGGAGGCACGAATGGGAAAGCCGGGAGGTCGGCCGGCGTTCGAACAGTTCTACGAGTCGATCTACTCCGGGCGCTGGCCGGCGCTGCGCGATGCGCTTCTCTCCGCATCCGCGCATGCCGAGCTCGGGCCTCCGCTGACGCAGCCCTACTACCTCGACGACGCCTCGCGCATCGCGGCGGAGGCGCTTCCGCTCGACGGGGCGACGGACATCCTCGACATGTGCGCAGCGCCGGGCGGGAAGACGCTCGTTCTCGCGGCCGGAATGGAGGCCCGTGCCCGACTGGTTGCAAACGAGCGCTCTGCAACCCGCAGGGACCGTCTTCGCCGCGTCCTCGACGAACACCTCCCCCCGGAGATCCGCGGGCGCATAACGATAACCGGCCACGATGCAGCGCGGTGGGGGCTCTACGAGCAGAACGCCTACGATTGCATTCTCCTGGACGTCCCATGCTCTTCCGAACGGCACCTTTTGTCGGCGCCCGAACACCTCGAGCGCTGGACCAGGGCCAGGACGCGACACCTTGCCACCCGGGCCTTTGCCATGCTCGCAGCCGCCATCGACGCGGCCCGTCCCGGGGGGCTCGTGCTGTACTCCACCTGCGCGCTCTCGCCGGAGGAGAACGACGGCGTCATCGACAAGGCGGAGAAGAAGCGCGCCGGCCGCTACCGCGTGCGTCCTGCCGACGTACCCTGGGCCGAGCCGACGCGACACGGCTACCACATCCTCCCCGACTCAGCCGAAGGTCGCGGGCCGATATACGCATCTTTGCTCGAGGTCCTTGCATGAGCCGTGAATATCTGTAGCATGGCGTGAACGATGTCACACAGCCTCGACTATCACAGCGAACTCAATCCGGAGCAGATACGCGCGGTGGAAACCACCGACGGGCCGCTCCTCATCATAGCAGGCGCGGGCTCAGGCAAGACCCGGGTCATCACCTATCGCATCGCGAACATGCTCGCCCACGGAGTGCCGCAGAGCGCCGTGCTCGCCCTCACCTTTACCAACAAGGCCGCCCGCGAGATGCGCGAGCGGGTGAAAGAGCTCACGGGAAAACCGCTTCGAAACCTCACCTGCTCCACGTTTCACGCATTCGGCGTGAAGGTGCTCAAGCAGTACATCGCCCGACTCGGCTACCGCGAGAACTTCAGCATCTACGACACCGCCGACCAGATATCACTTCTCAAGGAGACCGCGCGGGAAATCAAGTTCACCCTCGACCCCGGAGAACTGAAGTGGTTGCTGAATGAGTTCTCGCGCATTCGCACCGGACGGGCCGGCTGGGACGAGGATCTCGCACGCTACAGGGACCTGTTCGCCGAGTACCGCGAGCACATGAAGCTCTACAAC
>JAAAOR010000145.1 GCA_009908735.1 Spirochaetota bacterium
CGGTCGCCCACGCTCACGCCGGCGATGGTGAGCTCGCCTGCAAGAGGCGAGAAATCGAGCTCGTCAACCTCGCTTCGGGCGGCGAACACCGCCTCGAGGCCGCGCTCGGCGGCGCGCTCGAGCAGGGCGTCGAGGAAGAAGAGGTTGAAGACTACGACACCGGTGACGATGATTGCCAGGGCGGCGAGACGAACCCGTCGCACCGATCCGCGATTCGCCTTTATGTCTTTGGCAAGCTTTGCAAGGTGCGCCTGCTCCTCCTCGGATACCGACTCCGGGATGCGGCGGGTACCCTCGCCTGTCGTTTCGAACACGGAGTCGAGGAACTGCCGCTCCTTCGGCAGATGTACACGTCCAAGGATCTTTTTCTCGAACTTTCTCTGCGGAAGCTCTTTGCGAAACAGTTTCGGTATGCTGTGTCCCATATTGTTACCCGAATGCTGCATAGGCTCCGCGGAAACGGCGGAGTGCCTGGCCGAACTTCGACACGAGTGGAATTCGTGTGAATGCCTTTACGATGCGACTCTCTGCTATTCTCGGCTGGACGTGTGAGCGGAACCCGACCACGCCGAAGCGCGCGAGAAAGAAGACCGGAATCCAGAGGACAATGCCGGCGACCAGGCCGCCCATCACGATGGAGTTGTTGAATTGTGTGAAGGGCAGTAGCGGTATCTCATACAGACTCGTCCACAGCGGAGTCAACGACGGGGCTGTCAGGATACGGAAGCCGAGTGCATCGAGAAGAGGATCCGCCGCCGGAACGACGAGTCTGAAGATGCCGAGGGCGGCGAGCTCGGCACCGAGATTCAGCTTCAGGAAGAAGGTAAGGATGAACAGGAGGGGCCATATCAGGTTCCCCGGCGGCAGCAGGGCCAGAAGCAGACCGAAGGCGATCCCTGCCCCGACTTCACCGGGACGCCGGTTTGCGATGAGCCCTGCGATCAGTTTCGCGATCCAGTTAATCACCATGCCTTCTCTTTACGACCTACGGGATCGGTTGTCAACTGCCTTGCCATAGTTGACAGGCGCGATCCGATTTACCTATCCTTTGCCTACTATGGCACTATTCGGATCAAAAGGCGAAAAGAAGTCGTTCGAGATTCCAGATATGCACTGCGGGCACTGTGAGATGCGGGTGAAAACCGCCCTCGAGATGGCCGGCGGTGTCGAGGACGTGAAGCCGGACCACAAGAAGGGGACGGTTACGTTTCGCGTCGTGGACGAGTCGGCATTTGACGAGTCGAAGGCCCGGGAGGACCTCGAGGCTATCGGCTACCCGGCGAAGTAGCCCCCGGCGTGCGGGGACCAGGCGCATGGAGACCGGGACGCGCGCGCTGTGTCACTGTCCGTTCTGCCGCGCCTCGGCCTCCAGCTGCTCCACCCGCGCGATGTACCCCGGCATGTCACACTTTCGTTCGAGGCCTGAGGCCTTCATACTGCGCACCTTGCCGAAGACCGGTCGCTCGGGCCAGGGGCGATCGTGCAGGCCGAAAATCCAGGCCACGTTGGCGTAAGATGCCGGGTCGCGACCGTCGATGAAGTATCGGTTGTTGAGGTAAAGCGTGCGACGAAAGGCTTCCGCGGGGTCCTCGCTCCATTCGAGAATCTTCTTTCCCCAGTACATGCGCATGTAGTTGTGCATGTAACCCGTTGCAAGCATTTCCCGCATGGCGGCGTTCCAGTAGGGATCACCGGTTGCGGCCCGCTCGAGCTCCTCGGTGGAATAAAGGGCGGGACGCTCGTCCCCGGAGTGTTCGCTGAGCGTAGCGCGCGCCCAGTCGGGAAGAGCTTCGTAGCGGTCATATCGAGGCTCGAAGTAGACGTAGTTCTGCGCCAGTTCCCGCCGCACCACGAGCTCCTCTACGAATCCGTCGAGGCTGTCACGAATGCCTCCGTCCGCATCCGCCGCTTCACGCATGCGCATCACCAGCCTCACCGGCGAGATATGGCCGAAATGCAGGTAGGCACTCATATATGAGGTGTCGGTCGTTGCCGGCTCGTTGCGATTCTCCGCGTAGAGGTGGGCCCGGTCCGCCAGGAACCCTTCGAAGCGGCGAGTGGCCTCCTGCTCGCCGCCGGTGAGGAACCACGGCACGGCGGGAACGCTCCGGTCGAGGTCGAGTGAGGCGCACAGAGCTTCGGGGTTGGCGGGGTCGAGGACGTCATGAGCTCCCGCAAAGCGCGCCGGTATCCGGGAGGCAGGTTGCTCGGGCCGCTCGGCGGAGGGAAGCACGAGATGATCCTCGAGGCGCCCCATGACCTTCTTTCTGATGGTTCGGGCTGCGTACTCCCGTTTGTCGGATGCGACCTCCACGGGAACAACGATGTCCGTCTCCACTTCGACCACACAGACCGGCGACGCGTTCGCGACCTGCTGCCGCCAGTCCCTGAGGTGCCGCAGATAGGCCCCATCGCAGACCACGCACGCTGCACTCTGTGCGAGTTCCGAGACCACCCGTGGCGGTGAGCCGTACCTCAGCGTGAACCCAATATCGCGGCGCCGACAGGCTGCGGCCACGTCTCGCAGTCCCTCGGCCATGAAGCGGTAGTGGCGCAGGTTCGCCTCCGGGTACTCATCCGTAAGAACGAAGGCTACAAGGACGGGCAACCCGAGCTGGTTCGCCGCAGAGACCGCTGTTTCGAGGGCATGATTGTCGGCTGTGCGCTGGGCCCGCTGCATCCAGTAGAGCACGAACTCGCCGCCGCCCGGTACGTTGTCGCTGCCGGAGCGGCGCGGGCGACCCGGTTCCTTATCGTTGAGCGCTCGCGCCCGCGCGTTTCCTGCTGTCAGCTGCTCTGTGTTCAACATCCACTCCTTTTCGTCTTGACGCGACTCCTCCCGAAGCCTTTCATCTCAAAGCTCTCCGTTCGCGATTCGCGATCTGACTTCGCTCTCGCGGAGTCTGATCGCCGACATTTCCTCCTCGGACTTGCGCTCGAGGTTCTTCAGCTGAAAGGTCATCCGGCGGTTTCCACGTAGTTGTGCCGCGTGTCGCTCCAGGAAGGTCCAGTAGAGCGTTGTGAAGGGGCAGGCGCTCGCGCCATGTGCGTCGGCGGGGTCGAAGGGGCAGTGGCGGCAGTAGTTGCTCATCCGTTGTATGTATTTCCCGGAGGCGGCGTAGGGCTTGGTGCCGATAGTGCCACCGTCGGCGTAAAGGCTCATGCCCACGGTGTTGGGAACGCTCACCCAGTCGAGCGCGTCGATATACATCGCAATGTGCCAGGAGTTGAACGAAGTCGGCCGCACGCCCAAGAGAAGCGCGAAGAGACCGGCGACCATCAGGCGTTGTATGTGATGAGCATACCCGTAGCCGATCAGCCCGCCGATCACCTCGCGCAGGCAGCGCATCTCGGTTTCGCCGGTCCAGTAGAGGGCAGGAAGCGGCTGTGCCGCGGAAAGCGCATTCCGGGTGCCGTATTCGGGCATGTAGTGGAAGTAGACCCCGCGCACGAACTCGCGCCATCCCATGATCTGCCGGATGAAGCCCTCCACCGCATTGAGGGGAGCCTCGCCGTTGCGATATGCGGCTTCGGCGGCGTGCACCGTTGACAGGGGATCGATCAGCTTCGTGTTGAGTGCGGCCGAAAGCCGCGAGTGATAGAGAAACGGCTCACCGGTCCACATCGCGTCCTGCAGGCGTCCGAACTGCGGCAGCCGGTCTCGAATGAACGCATCTCGAGCCTGCTCGGCCTCCGCCGGCGTCACCGGAAGGTCCGGCTGCGCATCCCGGCCGGGATGGTCGGGGAAACGTCGTTCTACGAGGGCTGACACCTCACGGGTTATCTCGTCGTG
>JAAAOR010000081.1 GCA_009908735.1 Spirochaetota bacterium
GATATGGCAGGTAAGAACACGTTGACGATTCGCGTTCCCGAAGAACTCAAAGATCGAATTGAAACACTCGCAGCCCAGCAAGGGATATCGATCAATCAATTCGCGATGTACGCATTCGCCAAGCAGATTCAGGAACTCGAAGCCGGCACGGAAATACGCAAGAGCCTGCGGGGGATCGACAGGAAGCAATTGTTTCGTCGCATGGACGAGATCTTGGACCGAGTTCCCGATCGGGACGTTCCCGAGTGGGACCGCACTGTGCCCGAATAAGAATTGGTGCTCATGCGCGGCCGTCGATACAAGCGGGCATACGAAGCCGTAAACCGCAGGGTGAAGCCCGCAAACAGGTTGGCAGCAGCTGGTTTCCCACGGGCAGTCGTAGTTTTGAGGCCCGTCTCCACTGCTACATCGATAGCTCGCACCTATTGGATCAGCTGCCGCCTTCCGGGCCGATCGGCTGATTCATGGACGGACCGATCCGACCAGAGAACGTAGACGAACGCTATCTGGAGATCTCGTCGGACTCTTCTTCCGACACTCACCAAACAACCGTGGACTACCGGAGAGATCGCCAGCGATTGATCTCTTCAACGGGCCGCATAACATCGGCTTGGAGCAGAGGTGGCTGCGCCACGCAGCTCAAGCCGGCCGTTATCTCGCGGCAGCATAACCGCAGCGGCTGCAACGGCAACGCTGCGAAACAGAGACACACGCCGAACCATCGCCGAGCAGGTACTTACGATTTACATTAGTACTGTACAGCGGTAGTATTGGATGAGTGATCAAGTCGTTCGCATCGGCTGCAACAGAGGCGGTATGGACCGGCACCCGCTCTCGGCAGCTTCCGCCCGATATTCAAGACACCGCCCGGCGGAAGCTCAGAATGCTGAACAACGCGGTGACCATGGCTGAACTGCGGGTGCCACCGAGCAATCGGCTGGAAAAGCTCAAAGGTTCACGTGCGGGGCAGTACAGCATTCGTATCAATGACCAATGGCGGATCTGCTTTCGGTGGGATCACGGCGATGCCTACGACGTTGAGATTGTCGACTATCACTGAGGAGAGAATTATGGATGACCGGCTGCACAATATCCATCCCGGTGAAGTGCTCAAGGAGGAGTTCCTTGAGCCGCTGAGCATAACCGCCTATCGCCTGTCCAAGGATACCGGCATTCCCCAGACCCGGATAAGTGAGATCATCCGGGCGCGCCGACGGATCACAGCGGCGACGGCGTTGCGCCTGGGCAAATACTTCGGCGTATCGCCTCGATTCTGGCTGGGGCTCCAGGATGACTACGATCTGGAGGAGGAGCGGGAGCAGCTCGCGGGGTCGCTTGAGGAGATCCCGACGATTTCGGCATCGTCGTGATCCCCAGTGTGACAAGAGAGAAGATGGAGGAGCAGCGAGCTCGCGGATGGCCGCGAGATAGCATGGCGCTTCAGCCGACAAGGCTACCGTCACGGTTCTTGCTGTTCGCAAGAACGCGTGCCGGCTTCGAGCAGACGTGGCTGCGCCACGCAGCTCAAGCCGGTCGTTAAGCAGAACTCGGCGTATCCGAGCAGTCTAGCCGAAAGTCAGTCGAGCAATCGGAACTTGCAATCTCCGGTGTTGTACAAGATATTGTACTTTTAGGAGGCCTCCATGGATGCGGTTAGTTATTCGGATCTGCGTCAGAATCTGAAACGATATCTCGATCGGGTGTACGGTGATCGGGAAGCGCTTATCGTAACGCGAAAAGACAACGAGAACGTGGTTATGATCTCGCTCGACGAGTACAACAGTCTCGTGGAGACCTCCTACTTACTTTCAAGTGAAGCAAACGCGAAGCACCTCAGTGAGTCGCTCAGTGCCGCGCGAAGTGCAGCGGCGGTCGAGCGAGAGCTGATCGACGAATGAAAATTGTCTTTACCGAGCACTCGTGGAGTGACTATCTGTATTGGCGGAAGAACGACAGGCGCATGCTGCGACGGGTAAATGAGCTTATCCGAGATACTATGCGCTCGCCATTCGACGGTGTGGGGAAGCCGGAGCCGCTGAAGCATCAATTGCAGGGGTGTTGGTCGCGACGGATTAATGAGGAACACCGCTTGATCTATGAGATATCCGGTGAGCAACTGCGTATCATCTCCTGCCGGTACCATTACTGAGGAAGCGAAGGCGGTGATTATCCGTTGTACACAGAAGGTAGCGCGGAAGATAAAGGTCGAGTTGCCGGATAGCTCGCCGGAATCGACAGAATCTGAGTGGTATACGAATCTGTTTCGGCATCGGGGTGAACAGTTTCTGGTGTTTACCGAGTCGACGACGTTGTTGAGCGTTGTTGTTCGTGGGCGAGGGATAACCTCAAAGCAATCGTTCTTGAGGAGCTTCGAGGCGGCGGTAGATGACTACTGCCGAAACCGGGCAATGGCGTCGGTACTGGGAGCTGAGATAGCGTTCCGGCCGAATGAGGCTGAGTTTCACAAGACGAATAATCGACGGATTCTCGGCTCGATGAATGACCTGATCTATTCGGCCAAAGTGCAGTTGGAGATGCACGAACGTTCATTGCTCGATTTGTCCGACCGGCTCAACGAGACTCCGATGAGTTATCTGGGGTACTCGAATCCCATGAAACAAGTGGTAAGTCTTCGTCGCGAAACGTGAAGCCACTTCCTTGCAACCAAGGAGAACGAGTTCTGCTTAACATGACGCTCCAGCAGAATTAGCGCGGGAAAGGTCCTCGGTTCAGTTCGCTCGCCCAGCGTTGCAGAGTTGTCCGCGGCCCGTGCCTGTTGCCCCTGTGCGCTAATCAGCTGAGCTCATTGTTATACCGCCGCCACTCGACACCATGCGGTGCCGAACCCCATCTCTGCTGTCACGTGCTCCTGGTCCCTATGCTACGGTACCGCCCGTCCACATCAGGTGTCTGGCAACCCCGCACAGTTCTCGATAATGCAACGGACTGAACCGCCCCGGGTTTCACGGACACCTAAAGGTTTGAGAGGCTGGTGTCATGGGAACGGGAAAACGGTACCCGAAAGAAATGCGGGAACGCGCAGTGACGCTTGTCGAGGAGTCTCGAAATGATCACGAATCGGAATGGGCCACGATCAGTTCGGGGTAGTGTCCACCAGAGTGGTGTAACTTCCTGCCTCCGGGACGCTACCCAATCTTCCGTGTGAGATCGTATCTGCTGAGAATCTGGATCGTATTCAAGAGGCCTCGAACCCCACTCTATTCGGCATAATCGAATCCTCATTCGCAGGCTATCACATCGTCCCGATAGGAGCCGAGAAGGCCGACTCTTTTCGAGTCCGCTCCGGCTAGGGTTTAGCCCCCGCGAACGACCCAACCAGCTCCGAACAGGGTTGCATCCCGACGTGCGCATGAGGATACTCCAGAAGCGAGATAACGCGCCCATGAGAGGAATCGGAATCCAGGTCTTCGGCGAGCATGAGCTCATCGATCGCATCAGCGCCGGGAAGAGCCACTACAGCCACTGCATATCCATCCGCAATCCCGGGGAGACGCTCGCGCCGGAGATCGACGCTGCCTTCTATGAGACACTCGAGCTCGAGTTCTACGATGAGGAGCGCGTCGATGATCTGCCGAAGGACGCCGTGGAGCGGCGAATCCCTGAGACAGGTGATGTGCAGCGCGTCATTGGCTTCGTGCGCCATGCCACACGCGACCCGAAGTTTACGGGTTTCACCATCCACTGT
>JAAAOR010000067.1 GCA_009908735.1 Spirochaetota bacterium
CGAGCGATCCCGTGGCGGCGAGCGATCCCGTGGCGGCGAAAAGCCGCGTGCAGAGGCGGGGGCCGGCACGTCGGGTGCCGGGGCGGGCGGCGCTGACATGGCGGGTTCGGGCGCCTCGAGGGGCCGCGGCAGTGAGGCCGGGAGGAGCGGCGTGGACTCCACCGCCACTCGTGGCGGCGAGAGAAAGCACCCGCAGGCCCATCATAAGCCCACGCGGCAAACCCACCACCACAAACCAACTGCCAAGACCTCGGTTGAGGACCGGCTAGAGTATTACCGGCGCAAGTACGGCGAGGATTTCGAGTTAAGCGATTCTACCGCCGGGCGCTCTGCCGGCGACGGACGGCGCTCCGGCGGCGGGCGCCCCGCCGGCGGTGGCGACACGGGGAGCGGGCGCTCGAGTGGCGCCGCGCGCTCCGGCGACGGGACATCGTCCGCCGGCTCTTCGGACGAGAAGTCGCAGGATTTCTCGTCGCGGGAGCGCGGCGAGGGCGAGAATTCGTCGGTATGGCGGCGCATCGGCCGGATATTCGGAGGGTCTTGACACTTTCCGGAGGCTATCATACCTTGTGGGTTCCACAGGCTGATTACCCACGCCAATTATCTGTGTTAACGTTGTGAGGAGTTTTTTGGATGGCCAGGAACGAGAAAGCCAAGGGTAAGATCGTGCGCCGGTTCGGCGTAAATATCTTTGGTAACGTCAAATACGATCGACTGCTGAAGAAGAAGCCGAAGCCGCCGGGTGAGCCGAAGAAAGGCCGTATCCGCCAGACTGAATATGCCCGCCAGCTCGCCGAAAAGCAGAAGCTGAAGTGGGCGTACGGCCTCTCCGAACGGCAGTTCCGAAACCTCTTTTATCACGCCAAGGGAATGAAGGGCGTTACCGGCACCAACATGCTCGTGCTTCTCGAACGGCGTCTCGACAACGTCGTATACCGCCTCGGCATGGCTACCAGCCGGCAGCAGGCGCGACAGCTCGTCGCTCACGGGCATATTCTTCAGAACGGACGAAAGGTGACGGTTCCCTCAGCCTCGGTGCGACCCGGCGACCTTATCGGTGCGCGCGATCGCAAGGCGACTCGTGACCTTGTTCGTCACCTCATGGCGGAAAACTCCAGCCGCCCGGTTCCTCCCTGGCTTTCGATCTCCAAGGACGAGCTACAAGGTAGCGTTTCGGTCCTTCCGACCCGCGACATCATTCCGACCGTTGCCGAAGAGCAGGCGGTCGTCGAGTTCTACTCGAAGTAATCCTCATGCAACGCATGTGCGCGCAGCACGCCTTCCTTCGGGAAGGCGTTTTTTATTGTCATTAGTCGGTAACACCTGTAATATCTGCATTATGCCCACTGCTCCCGGTCGCCACAGCGGCCACTCTCACATAGCAACTGTCTTCGCCGAGCGCGAGACGACGTTCAGCTTCGAGTTTTTTCCGCCCAAGACCGATGCGGCCTGGAAACGGCTCCTGTCCTCGATGAGGGAGTTTGAGCAGCTCGGTCCCAGCTTCGTGAGCGTCACTTACGGTGCCGGAGGCACGACGCGGGAGAATACCCACCAGCTCGTGCTCAGCATCAGGGAAGAGACTAGCCTCCTCCCTGTGCCGCACCTGACCGGCGTGTGTCATTCCAGCGAAGAGGTGTGGGGAATGCTTGACGACTACGCTGCGCGCGGTATCGCCAATGTGATGGCCCTGATGGGCGATCCCCCCGCGGTCGATGCAGGGGTGGGCTGTGAGCACAGCGACTTCGAACACGCGATCGATGTCGTTCGCCTCATCCGCCGGCACAACGAAAGCGAGGCGCATGCTGATCGTCGGGGATTCGGCATCGGAGTTGCCGGTTTTCCCGAAGGACACCCGGCGACGCCGAATCGGGTGGAGGAGATGGCGCATTTAAAGGAGAAGGTCGACGCCGGCGCCGACTACATCTGCACGCAGCTCTTCTTCGACAATCACGATTTCTATGATTTTGCCGAGCGGTGCGCCATTGCCGGTATCGACGTCCCCATCGTGGCGGGGCTCATGCCGGTGACTTCACTGCGTAGCTATCGACGCATCCCGGGGTTCGCCCTTGGCTCACGGTATCCAGCGGAGTTGCAACGGCGGATGGCGGCATGCTCAGCAGACGAGGAGGTCGCCGAAGTTGGTATCGCGTGGACTGTCGAGCAGGCCGCCGATCTCCTCGAAAACGGTGTTCGGGGACTGCATCTTTATATCCTAAACCGCGTTTCGGTGGCAAAAGAGATCTATCGGCGGCTCGGGCTGCTGCCTCGCCATGCCGATACTCAAACCGGGGAGTAGGTTGGCTATGCGCAAAATGCCGGTAATAAGCTCCGATCAGGAAGTCAACGATCGGATTGTTCGCATCTGCCGGAAGTTTGATAATGTATTCGAGCCTGTGTTCTTCGACGACGTGGAGCGAGCCCTCGAGTACCTCAAGTACGAGCTTCCGGAAGTAAACGTGATCAACTTCGGCGACGCCGGCGTGGACGCTCAAAGCATCCTCGATCTGATCAAGTCCGACCCGTGGCTCCACTATGGCGGCATTATCGGAGTGCACGTCGGCAGTCAAGAGAGAGAGCTTTCCGAGCAGATGCCCGACTCGAACATTATCAGTCTCATCCCCCGGGGGCAGTTCGTTTCGAGCTTCTTTCGTGTTTTGCGAATCATCGTGCAGAACCGACAGATTCTCTTTCAGCGGGGAATACAGAGCTACCTCACCGGCAGCATCTCCGGCAATCTCGTCATGGACAATGATCCCTTCAACGTCCACACCTATGCGAATCTCGTCACCAACTTCCTCTACAACTCCCACTACATCGATATCGAACGGAAGGAGCGATTGCACGTCGGCCTTTTCGAGATGCTCATGAACGCGGTGGAGCACGGAAACTGCGAGATCTCCTATGAGGAGAAGACCCGCTGGCTGGAGGAACACGGGGATATCATCGAGCTCATCCGCCGCAAGGCACGTGAGCCGGGGGTCCGCGACAAGCGGGTGCATTTTACCTACCGCATCACGCCGGAGCGTTCGTATTTTCGCATTCGCGATGAGGGGCGGGGCTTCGACTGGCGCTCGCGGATCGCCTCCAACTCGCAGGGGCCTAACCTGTCACTGCATGGCCACGGCATCACCATGACCAGCCACTACATAGAGCACCTGCAGTACAATGACGTGGGCAACGAGGTCTCCTTCGAACTCACTCATGAGACGCACGAGGTCAACGCGGTGCCGGGCATCTTCCAGGACCAGGAGGAGACGCCCTTTTTGGACCGGGACGTGGTATTCACCGAGGGCGAGGAATCAAACTACCTGTACTACATTGTCGCGGGAACGCTCGATGTATACTCCGCCGGCGAGCATATTATTAGTCTCGGCCCGGAAGACATGTTTCTCGGGGAAATGTCGTTTTTGCTCAACGACAGGCGCTCGGCTACCGTTATATCACGCGGCAGCACGAGTCTCATCCCGATCTCGAAAAACAGTTTCGTGAACGCGATAAAGGAAAATCCGCATTACGGCATATTCCTCGCCAGGCTTCTCGCGCAGCGCCTGTCAAAGCTCAATACGCGCATTGCGGGCATGAAGGACAGCGCCGCCATACCGACCTGAGACCTCGGGGGCGGCAGGCGCCGGTCCGGCCCCGGCGGCCGGTGCGATGTTACTCCTCGGTGTGTCGAATAGAAGCGTGGTAGCCGAGCCGATCCACGAAGTCGCAGATTTTATCCAGGGTCTTGATGTCGCCTTCGTACTCGACCTGCACGGTACTCGTGCCGCGATCGACGAAGATATCCTGTACTCCGTCCAGCTTCTTTCCGAGATGTTCGATGGCGATACTGCATGAGGTGCAGTTGGCTCCTTCGAGATCCAGTATGGCTTTCTTCGTGTCTGTAGTCTGTTCCATGTTTGAAAGATACAAAACCCGAGCGAATCGGTAAAGCTGTAGCGAAGCGGCCATGCGGCGGGCGTGCCGGAAACGCGGGCTGTACGCTCACCGTTGCCTTCCCCCGCGTGCGCCTTAGTATATTACGCTCAGTATGGATGCACGACAACTGTTCGGTTACTTCTTCAAGTTCGTAGGCGGGGCGCTCATTCTGGTGGGAGCCGTGCAGGCGATCGGCACACTCTGGTTCATGCAGCACGCGCGCGAGGTGCGTGGAACAGTCATAGGCTACGAGCGCGTCGAGGGTGCGGCACCGCCCTTTATTGGCGGGGATGCGGGTATTCTCTACTACCCGGTGGTGCTTTTCGATACCCCGACAGGGCGTCGAGTGGAGTTTACTGCGCCCGCGGGTCGCAATTCGCGGGTATACGATATTGATGATCAGGTGACCGTGCTCTACGACCCCGAGAAGCCGGCGACAAGCCGGCTCGGCTCCTCGTGGGGGCTGTGGGGGAGTACTCTTGTGTTTGCAGGCCTTGGGGCGGTCTTTGTGCTCATCGGTTTCCTGGCACCGCACGGGTTCGGTCAGGGGCGCGATGGGGGCGCGGGCATGTTCGATTCCGCCGGAGGCAACGGTCATGACACTTGAAGAGCAACGTCGGGTCGACGCCGAAAAATCGTCTCGTGCCTTGCCGGACATGGTCGCCGAGCTGCGCGCGGGGACGGAGCCGGTGGAGATAAGCAGACGCATCGCGGAGCATTACGAGATCGATCAGACCAAGGCATTCCGCTGGGTCCAAATCGTCGCCGAGAGCTTTGAGCGCCGACGCCGCCGAATAGCCGTGCTCGGCACCGTTCTTATCTGGATCGGCGCCCTTGTCGCTGTGGCGGGAGCGGTGCTCGCCCTGCTGGGCGTTGCCGCGCCCTCGGTCCATCCGGGACTGCTGCCCGGCTATCTCGTTCTGGTCCTGCTCGGCGCGCTGCTACTCGCCGGCGGGCTGTGGCTGGGGTTCAAGGCCCCGCGCCTCGCCGTCGTAACGGAAGACACCCTCAGCGGCTGAGCCGGCGGTTTAGGCGTGTTGGGTGTCGATTTCCTCGCGAAAGTACACCGACACGTAGTGTCCCGGCGCCACCTCCTCCATGCCGGGGCGCCCCACCTCCGGGGCGCGGCCGGCCTCCGAGTCGTGGCCGAGCTCCGCGGTCGTGGCTCCGGCGGCCGCCGCCCCCGCGTCGCCTTCCGGAAACGGGCTCACCGTCGGATCGGGGGTCTCGGCGAACTGCGTGTATGGGCTGCGGGTAATGCGCCGCGTGGGGTCGAGCTGCGGGATGGCGGCGTAGAGGTGCCTGGTGTAGGGGTGGCGTCGCTCGGCGACGAGGGTCTGCGCCGGCGCCTCCTCCATGAGGAGCCCTCGGTACATGACGCCAATGCGGTCGGAGATGTAAGAGACAACCGCGAGGTCGTGTGCGATGAAGAGCATCGAGAGCTTGTGCTCCTCTTTCAGGCGTAGAAGAAGATTGAGGATCTGGCCCTGAATGGAGACGTCGAGGGCGGAGACGACCTCGTCACATATGAGGAGCTCGGGCTTCGCCATGAGGGCGCGGGCGATGGCGATACGCTGTCGTTGCCCGCCGGAGAAGTCAGCCGGTCGGCGGTCGAGGTCGCCGGGTTTGAGGCCGACGTCGTTGAGAATGCGCTTTGCCTCTTCGCGCGCCTGCCTCTTCCCCGGCCAGAACGGTGAGTAACGGTAGCCGGTCAGCAGGATGTCCTCTATATTCATCCGGGGGTTCAGGGACTTTGCCGGGTCCTGGAAGATGTACTTGACACGGTTCCTCAGAATGCTGAGGCGGTGCTTGTCGAGCTTGGGGATATCGAAAGCCTCGCCGCGACGATCGGTGAACCGCAGTTGCCCGGAATCGATATCGTGCATTCGAATGACAAGCCGCGCGGTAGTGGTTTTCCCGCAGCCCGATTCTCCGACAAGCCCGTAGACCTCGTTCTCTCCGACAGTCAGGCTGACACCATTGACCGCGTAGACGTAGCGTCCCACAGGCGCGAAGAAACCCGCCTGCAGATCGTAGCGCTTGTGTACGCTTTTTAGCTCGAGCATGGCTACTCCTTCACTCCCGGAAACCGGCATCTGTGCAGGTGTCCGTCCTCGATGAAGGGAGGGATCGCCTCGCGGCAGGCGGCCTCGGCAAGGGGGCAGCGCGGGGCGAATGGACATCCGGCCTCAGGGCTGTAGGGGTCGGGTACCGTCCCGGCCACCGCGGTGATCGGCGTGTCGGTGTAGTGCTGCCCGAGATCGAGGATGGAGTTCAGGAGCGCGCGCGTGTAGGGATGCCGGGGGGCGGCGAGAACTTCACTCGTCGGTCCCTGTTCCATGACGAGCCCCGCGTACATCACCACGATGCGGTCGGCGATACCGGATATGAGCGCCAGATTATGCGTGATGAAGATGATCGAGAGGTTTCGCTCCTCTTTGAGGCGGATAAGGAGATCTATGATACCTGCCTGTATCGTGACGTCGAGGGAGGTCGTCGGCTCGTCGGCAATGAGCACTTTGGGGTCTGAGGCGAGGGCGAGGGCGATCATGATGCGCTGCAGCAGCCCGCCGGAAAACTGATGCGGAAAGTTCGACAGCCGATCCTCGGGGAAGGGGACGTTTGTCTCCCTCAGCAGACGGATCGACTTCGCATAGATCTGCGCCTCGGTGAGTTCCGGCTCGTGTGCGCGAATGGTTTCCGCCAGCGTTTTGCCGATGGAGTAGATAGGATCGAAGGAGCGGCCGGGCTCCTGGAAGATGACGCCGATCTCACGCCCGCGAAAGGCTCTCAGGCGCTCGTATTCGAATCCGTATACCGACTCGCCCTTATACAGCACGTCGCCGCCGGCGTACTGCGCGTTCGGCGGGAGGAGGCGCATCGTCGAGTGGGCGGTCACGCTCTTCCCCGAGCCGCTCTCCCCGACGATGCCGAGTACCTCACCCTCCTCGAGGGCGAAGTCCACGCCACGCACGGCATGCAGCAGCCCCTGCTCGGTGGCAAAATCTATATGTAGATCCCTGACGTCGAGTAAACTCATCAGCCGGATTTCTCCCGATAATAAGGGTCAAAGACGTCCCGCAAGAGATCGCCGAGAAAGTTGAACGCGAGGGTCGTGACGAGGAGGAAGAGCCCGGGATAGAGAAACCACGGGAAATTGCTGAGGTTTGTCAGGGAGGTTACCTCGCGGTTCAACAGAGAGCCCCAGCTCACCGCCGGATCCACGATGCCCAGCCCAAGATAGGAGAGCACGGTCTCGCCGAGTATGAATCCGGGTATGCCGAGCGCGATACTGACGATCAGAATGGAGGACATCTGCGGAATGATCTGCTTGAAGATGATGACAAGCGGGGGCACCCCCTGAAGCTGCGCCGCGGTGATGAAGTCCTCCCGCTTTATGCTGTGCACGAGCCCCCGAATTAGTCGGGCGCTGCCCGGCCAGCCCACGAGGGACAGAATGACCGTAATAATGATGAAGGCCTGGCCCGAATCCAGATCACGCGACAATATGGACCGCAGGAACAGAATCATGTAGAGCCCGGGCACGAGGATGAAGAGCTCGGCGATACGCATGATGATCCAGTCGGTTGCGCCTCCGTAGTACCCAGCAAGTCCCCCGAAGATGATGGCGAGGGTGAGCGAGATCGCGATGCCGAGAAAGCCGATGGTCAGCGAGATTCGCGATCCGTAGAGTATCCGCGAGAAAAGATCCCTTCCGAGATTGTCGGCGCCGAAGAGGTAGACCGGGTAGGTCTGCCCACCGTCCTCCCAGGTTGCCTGCCCCTCGTAGGGCGCGGTCGTACCGAAGAGGTGGACGTTCATCGGGATGAGATCCCAGAGCTTGTACTCGGGTCCGCGCACGAATAGCTTCACCGGCACGTGGACGTCGGCGAGTCGCAGGTAACGGTAGTTGACCTGGTCGACGAGGATGGTCTTCTGCACCTGGGGGCGGAAGCCGAGACGCTCGGAGTAGAGTCGGAAGTTCGGCGGGTGATAGGCGTGTTCCTCGAACACGGTCGTATGCTTGTAGGGGGATATGAACTCGGCAAAGAACATTCCGCCGTAGAGCATGATGAGAACGATGACCGATGCCAGAGCCACCTTGCGTTTGTACAGCCGGTAGAGAAAGCGCCGCATATCGTCAGTCGCTCCCGTACTTGACGCGCGGGTCGACCACCGCCAGAAGAATATCCGCGACCACCATGCCGAGGAGAATCAGAAAGCTGATGAACATGATGTTTGCGAGCACGAGGTTGATGTCCTCCTGACGCACCGCCTCGTACATCAAACGCCCGATTCCCGGGTAGGAAAAGATAATTTCGAGTATGAGAGAGCCCGAAAACAGCCCGGCAAACAGGTTCGCGCTCGAGGTGATGTAGGGGTTTAGCGTGTTGCGGAAGGCATGGGCGAGATACACGCGACGCTCGGGAACTCCACGGCTCCGCAGCGAGGTAATGAAGGGCTTCCCGAGCTGATCGAGCATGGTCGCCCGGATCATCCGCATGGTGCCGCCGATCCCGCCGAGAAAGGCGCCGATCAGCGGAAGGATGATGTGGTGCGCGTAACTGAATACGAACCTCGTTGGGGCCTCCTGGAAGGGGAAATCCGGGTAGGCGGTGATGGGAAAGATGCCCGAGATGTAGGCAAAGAGTTGCAGCAGGATGAGTAAGAGAATGCCGGGAAATGCATGGAGAAAGAGGGCGGTAAAGGTAGCCGCGAGGTCGACGTGGGTGCCTACCTTGGAGGAGAAGTATATCCCAAGCCCGAAAGAGATGATGGTGAGAAAAAACAGCGATATCAAGTTTAGGATGAGCGAGTTCACCATCCTGTCCCGGACGAGAAAGAGAATGGGGGCGCGGGAGATCAGACTCCTGCCGAGGTCACGCTCGACGAATACCTGTTTGAGCCATCGCCCGTACTGCACGTAGAACGGATCGTTGAGCCCGAGCCGCTCCTTTGCCGACTCGATGGCCTCCTCGCTGTAGGCGTTGTCCTGCTGCCGGAACTCCGCCTGCATCAGCATCTGGCTGCGAACGTAGTTGTCCACGATATTGCCCGGCGACAGTGACATGAGCCCGAACACGAGGAGGCCGAGCACGAGGAGGATGGTCACCATGGACACAGCCCTGGTGATCATGAACACCACAAGCGGATGTCGTCCACGGAACGCGTAGAGCTTTGCGAACACCGGCATCAGTGGGCGCGCGGCCTGTTTGAGAAGCGGCACAAGTCGTCTCATCGTTCAGGCGCGTCTCACTCCTGGCCCTCGAGGAAAACGCGCTCGGTCTCGAGGCCGTTCAGCGTGTCGTAATACACATTTGACCACTCGTCGCGCACGCCGAGAAAGCCGAGGGTGTGAACGGTATATATCACCGGCAGTTGCTCGAGGAGTATTTTTTGATACTCATTGTAGATTTCCTTGCGCCGCTCCTCGTCGATGGTGAACTTCCCCTCGTTGTACAGCCTGTCAATGCGGGCTTCCCATTCGGTCGCGGGCTCGTTCTGTAGCGGGTGCCACAGATGCAGGTTTCCGTGCGAAGGCCACACGTTCGAGCCCCCGGTTGGCCAGTAGTTGCTTCCCAAGCCGATGGTAACTGCATCCCAGTCGTAGGTGCTCGTCAGGCGCTCGATAAGGGCCTGCCAGTCGATAGGCCGCACGTTCAAGGTTATGCCGACCTTGTCGAGCTCATCGGCGAAGATGTTGGCCATATCGATCGCGAGCGTGCTCTCGGCGCCCATGTTGATGTCGAACTCGATAGCGTTACCCTCGGCATCACGCATGATCCCCTCCTCGTCGGGCTCGATGCCGATTTCGGCGAGGAGCTCTATGGCCCGCTCGGGGTCATAAGTGTACTCCAGCTCGATATCGGGGTTGAACATGGGGTTGGCCCGAGCGAAAAAGTGATGCGCCGGGGCGGCGAGGCCACGGTAGACCTGTCGCACGATGCGCTCGCGGTTGAGCAGGGAGCTCATCGCCTGGCGGAACTCTTTCTGCGTAAACCAGGCGTATTTCGCCGAATCGAGATTCTCCGGATTCTGATTAAAGGAGATTAGTGCCGCCCCCAGCGACTCGCCCCCGTCGTACACCGTGTACTCGGGATCTTCGCGGTTGAGAAGCTGGTCGAGATCCTCCGGTCGGGCGCTGTAAGAGTCTTTGGTGCCGTCTAGAAAGAGCAGAAGCTCGGTGTTGCGATCGGGGACGATACGATAAGTGGCCCGCTCGAGGTAGGGGATGCCGGTGCCCCACTCATCCTGTTTCCAGTAATTAGGGTTTCGCTGCATCACCAGTCGCACGCCCGGCGAATACTCCACGATGTGGTAGGGACCGAGTGAGGAAATTTCGGTCACCTCGGTATCAACGCTATAAAGGTTGAGTACCCCCTCCACGCCGCCCTCGTCCTTAGCCGGCTTATAGATGTGTCGTGGGCCGAACTCCATGTTGGAAGAGAGAAGAGGGTTCGCCACGATCCGGGGATAGTTCAGCGCGAACCGCCGCTCGTCGATCTTCTCGGCGGTAATGCGCTCGGTGCTCCCGTCGGGCATCTCCACATACTGCTGGGCGTTCGAGCTCATCTGAAAGGCGGAATCGCCGGCTATCTCGCGGTACCAGTACACGACATCGTCGGCGGTGACCTTCACGCCGTCCTCGGCCGATTGCCCGGGGGTCGTCCAGTAGAGATCGTCTCGGAGGGTGAAGACAACTCGCAGCGTCCCGGCTTCCTCGTCGACTTCAATCTCCCAGTCGGCAAGGTTCGGCGTCCACTCTCGCTCGTATGGATCGTAGTCGGCGAGGTAGTCATAAAGCACGCTGACGATGGAA
Source organism: Spirochaetota bacterium (assembly GCA_009908735.1). The sequence continues at coordinate 10,742 of JAAAOR010000067.1, forward strand.
TCGGTCTCTGCGTCGGTGACGTTGACCGGGTTGAAGGTTTTGGGGTCATTGTTGATAGAGGAAACCCAGGTTCCCCCGATACTCCCTTCTACCCATTCACCAGGACCCGGCTTTCGAACGGTCTGCTCGAGTAGCTCGGTCCGCGCGAGGTCCTGTCGGCCCTGCGCTTCCTCGACTGAGATCTCCTCGCCACCGCCGCATCCGGCCGTCGCCAATATCAGGGCTATCACCACGGTCGCGAGCGCCGCGCCACGCCATCTTACCTTCATGAAGACCTCCTCAGCAGTCTCGCATAAATATAACAAAAACACCCCGTGCGTACACGGGGTGTGGAGTTATCTTCGTACCAATCGTCCGCCGGATCGCGGGCCGGATCGGGGCTCGGCCTCGCTCGAGCACGCTACTCGCCGTATCGCGCCTGGTAGTCCTTCACAATCTGAGGGGGCTCTTCGCCCTCGGCGACGAAGATGAGGGCCGCGGAGTTCAGGCAGTAGCGGAGACCGGTGGGCTCCGGTCCGTCCTCGAAGACGTGCCCGAGGTGCGATCCGCTCGAGGAGTCGGTGACTTCGATGCGCTGCATCCACATCTTTCGGTCAATATAGAAGTCTACCGCCTCTTGATCTATGGGACGCCAGAAGCTCGGCCACCCGGTTCCTGAGCTGTATTTGTGTTCCGAGCTGAACAGTGGCTGCCCCGTAGCTCGAGAGTAGTAGATGCCGTCCTGCTTGTTATCGTACAGCTCGTTAGCGAACGCACGCTCGGTACCGTCCTCCCTGAGGACGTGGTACTCGAACTCGGAGAGGCGACTTCGCCACTCCTGCTCCGCGAGCTCGATGGGGTAGTCCTTCTCCCCCTGCTGAACTTCTATTGTGACGTCGCGACCGATCGTCATCTCCCGTGTGGAAGGGGCTGCTTCCTGTGCACCTGCCGCCAGAACAACGCCCAGAAGCCCGGCCAAGGCAACAAGCGATCCGGCAAGGAGAGGAACATGTTTCATAGTGCGCTCCTCGATATGAGTTTTTCTATCAACAATATACTCACATTTAGCCCGCTTGCACAAATCGGATTTCATCACCTATAGTCACCCGAGCAATATGTTTTCCCGTAAGACACGAAAGGCGCCGCCGGTTGTCGATGACCAACTGATGGAGGCCGTGACGATCCGACGGTTCGGCGACGCTGCAGTCCTCGAGTTCATCAAGACCGACCAGCCGGAGCCCCGCCTCCACGACGTGGTGGTTCGGGTGCGGGCCATCGGCGTCAGTCCGCTCGACTGGAAGACGCGGGAGGGCTTCGGATTGTGGAGCGGCGACCACGCGCTTCCGGCCACCCCGGGATGGGAGGTGTCGGGAACCATCGTAGCCTGCGGCGGGCGCGTCGGCGAGTTCGAGGAGGGTGATGAGGTCTTCGGCCTTGCCGACTTTCCCGCCGGCGGCGCGTACGCGGAGTTCGTGCGCATCCCCATGGACCAGTTGGTGAAGAAGCCCGAGACCGTTGACCACGCCCACGCCGCCGCGGTGCCGGTTGCGGGGCTCGCGGCTTACCAGGCGCTCTTCGATATCGGTCGCGTCGGCGAGGGACGGCGCGTGCTTGTTCACGGTGCAGCCGGCGGGGTAGGTCACATCGCCGTGCAGATGGCGAAGGCTGCCGGCGCGGAGGTTGTCGGCACCGCGTCGCAGCGCAACCTGGAGTTTATCCGTTCACTGGGAGCCGACGAGGCCATCGATTACGCCTCTGCGCACTTCGAGCGGGCAACACGGGCGGTGGATGTGGTCGTCGATACTGTCGGCGGTGAGGTGACGCAGCGATCCCTCGACGTGCTCTCCAGGCACGGCATCGTGGTCTCCCTCGATACGGTCTCGGCGCCTCCGGGGATCGGCGCCCACCGCGTTCGCACGCTCCAGATGCGCCCCGACGAGTACCAGCTGCAGCGCATTGCGGCGCACCTTGCCGCGGGCTCATTGCGAACGAGCATTACCACCGTACCGGGGCTGCGCGGCATCCGCGATGCGCATCGCATAAGTGAGACGGGCCACGTGCGCGGGCGTGTGGTGATTACGTTGTATTAGACGATCCCGAGCTTTCGCCCGCCCTCCTCGGCGACCTGGAGGATCCGGTCGAGATCCGCATCATCGTGAATGGCCATGTAGGACGTGCGAATGAGGGAGCGATTCGGCGGCACTGCTGGGCTTATCACCGGATTCACATAGACACCGTTCTCGTAGAAGTACTGCCAAAGCGCGAAGGTCTTCTCGTTGTCTCCAATGATGAGTGGAATAACCGCTGTCTCCGATGTACCCACGTCGTAGCCGATGCGAGAGAACCCGTCGAGCATTTTGGTGGCAATCTGCTGCAGGCGCGTGACGCGCTCCGGCTCTTCTTCTATGATTTCGAGGGACTTCATGACCGCCGCGACGTTTGCCGGGGGCATGCTTGCGCTAAAAATGAGCGAGCGGGCGAAGTGCTGGATGTAGTCCACGACTTCGCGGGTTCCGGCGACGAAGCCTCCGATCGAGCCGAAGGATTTGGAGAACGTGCACATGACGAGATCAGCAAGCTCGGTGTCGGCGTAGTGCTCGAGAGAGCCGCGGCCCGTCTCCCCGGCAACGCCGATGGAGTGTGCCTCGTCGAGATAGATGCGCGCTCCGTAGCGGTCGGCGAGCTCTCGAAGAGACGGCAGCTTGGCAATGTCGCCCTCCATGCTGAATACGCCGTCGGTAACGATCAGCTTGGGCTCGTCGGCGGGAATACCGGCAAGCACCTCTTCGAGTTGATCCATGTTGTTGTGCTTGTACCGGTGTACGCCTACCCGATGATTCATCCCCTGGGTTAGAAAAATCCCGTCCATGATGGATGCGTGATTGAGCTTGTCGGTTATGACGTGCTCGCCGCGGCCGACGAGCGCGGAGATCGCCCCCAGATTCGTCTGATAGCCGGTGGTGAAACACAGCGCCGACTCCTTCCCGACAAAACCTGCGAGACGCTCTTCGAGCTCCTCGTGAATGTTCAGCGTGCCGTTCATGAACCGCGAGCCCGAGCAACTCGCCCCATAACCGTCGATTGCCGCCTGGGCGGCTTCCCGCACGCGGGGGTCGAGAGAGAGACCGAGGTAATTGTTCGAGCCGGCCATGATGAGCTCTCGGCCCTCTGAAACGACTCGTCCGCCTCGGTACTCCTCTATAGGTCGGAAGTAAGGGTATATGCCGCGTTCCCGGGCGTCCGCCGCTTCGCGAAAGTCGTAGCATTTCTGGAAAATATCAGCTTGGGTCCCGGTTAGTTCCTGCTTTTCAGTGCTTACAGTGCTCATGTTGTTCCTCTCTTCTCCTCAAGTCTATTCCTAAAGCATTTCCTCAAGCGTTCGAACTATCTAAAGCATACTACGCGGATGGGCCAATGTGAAACCGTAACATAGTTTCAGCCCTTGTGCGACGCAGTGTATAACCATTGTGGGTTATTCGCCGTTGGCGTTTTGTCTTACTAATATATTAGGGAAGCATTTCTCATGGATAGGAATCAGGTATTTCCAAAGTAGAGGTTTTCATGAAGGTCATACGAAAGTTCGCATTTATTACGATGATAGTCGGTGCCGTGCTGGTTTCCTGCGGCAGCGGAACCACGGAGACGCCGGCCGAGGGCGAGCCGGCCGCCGGCGCTGGAGAGAGCGCGCAGCAGGCCGAGCCCGAGGGCGGCAGCGCCGGGACGGGTGTCGAGGACGCATTGCAGCCGGACACGCCGGCGACTGATGCCGCCCGCCGTCAGGCGCTGAGCTTCCAGGATGCTTTCCGCGAGGTCGCACGCGTAGTGGCGCCGGAGGTTGTAGAAGTCAACGTGGTCAACGTCGTAAACGTCGAGCGGCAGCAGTCACCGTTCGATTTCTTCTTCGGCCCTGACGACGATGGCGGTGGCGACGGCCGTCAGTACCGCAGGCAGGGACTCGGTTCCGGGGTTATCGTTCGGCGCGACGGGCGGACCACCTACGCGGTGACTAATGCCCACGTAGTCTCCGAGGTTGACGAGGTGAGCGTGGTTCTCCATGACGACCGAGAGTTCGACGCGGAAATCGTTGGGAGCGACAGTCGCCTCGATCTGGCACTTCTATCTTTCGAGGCTCCGGGCGACGTCCCGGTGGCCACCTTCGGCAATTCGAACGCCTTGCAGGTTGGCGACTGGGTGGTTGCAGTGGGGAATCCCTTGGGGTTCCAGTCCACGGTCACCACCGGGATCGTGAGCGCCCTCGGCCGCTCGGCGCCTCAGCAGGGAGGGGCCGTCTCCAACATCACAGACTTCATTCAGACAGACGCCGCGATCAATCCCGGCAACTCCGGCGGCGCGCTGGCCAACCTCGACGGAGAGATCATCGGCATAAACACATGGATTGCTTCCCGCTCGGGTGGGAGTGTCGGCATTGGCTTCGCCATCCCGTCGAACAATGTGGAGAAAGCCGTAAACGACTTCATCGAGGAGGGCCAGGTCGTTTACGGGTGGCTGGGTGTCTCCATCGGCGACGCGAATCCTCAGCTCTATCCGAATATTCGCGAAGACATGGGGCTCGGCGATACGAGCGGCGCCATGGTATTCAACGTGTACTCCGGCTCGCCCGCCGATAATGACGGCATTCTTCCCGGAGACTTCATAACCTCTGCGAACGGCGAGAACGTGGAGAACGCCAACCAGCTCACTCGCATCGTCGGTAACCTGAGCCCTGGGCAGTCTATTGACTTCGGCCTCGTGCGCTACGGCAGCGAGCGTCGGGTGAGCGTGGACATAACCCAGCGGCGTCCCGAGAGCGAGCTCGAGGGCCAGCTCAGCATGATCTGGCCCGGAATGTACGTGATAAACCTCAACGATGAGCTGCGCGAGCGCCTCGACATAGGTCGGCGCCGTAGCGGTGTCGTTGTGCGGGTTGCGGTGGAGGGCTCCCCGGCCGCACAGTCGGGAATACGCCAGGGTGATCTCATCACCGAGGTGAACGGCCGGAGCGTTGAGAGCATGCAGGATTTCTACCGCGAGCTCAACGAGCGGGGCAGCCGGAGCGATGATCTCACGATCGTACGCCGCGGCGAGACGCTGGAGCGCCGGATCACCCCGTAGTGGCGCGCAGCCAGTAGCTTCGCGCCACGATTTTCGACATCATGGCGTCATGACGATTTCAGAAGTTCTCACTGCCGATCGCGTTGTGTTTCTCTCCGCTCGTCAGCGTGACGAGGCGGTGAACGAGCTCGTACGATCGGTCTGTGATCGCATCCCCGACCTCGACCGCGACTCGATCCGCCGGCGGGTTTTCGAGCGAGAGGACTCCTTGAGCTCACGCATGAGTGAGGGCATCGCGATGCCGCATGCCATCATCGACTCGATGGCGTCCACCGTAGCCGCGGTCGGCTTGAGTCGCGAAGGCGTTGAGTGGGACACCAACCGTGAGGAGGCGGTGCATCTTGTCGTGCTTCTCGTCGGCAGTCGGGATCAGCATCTCGACGTGCTGTGGGAGTTCGCCGCGCGTCTGCGCGATCCGGTGCTCTACGAGCGCCTCATCGAGGCGAGCGAAGTTTCGGAGGTCTACGACCTGCTCACCCATCCGGTTAGTCGGCCGAACGCAGGGGCCGTGTACGAGGATCAGGAGCTCTCCCGCCTCACCTTTGCGCACGGTATTCAGATGGCGCGGCAGTTCAACCGTTCGCGAGTCGTGGTCCACGCCGACGCCATCCCTGATGCTGACTACGTCTATGACATCGCTGCGGGCAGCGGGGCACTGGTCGTTTCCGGTACCCAGAACAAGTTCTCTCCCGCACACGAGAAAGACATGGGCATCGTGGAGATCCCGTTCAGGGGCTTGCGCCGTTCAACGCAGGTGCATTTTGCGCTCCTGTTTTTGCTTTCCCAGCGCCACATAGAGCGCGACGACCTCGTGGTCAACGTCTTCGGCCGTCCGGATTCCGGGTTTCTCGACTCAATTAGACTGACCCACGTCAGGAGCGAGTTCGATCTTCCCATCAGTTTCGAGGGCGAGCAGCTCGGACAGCAGGTTGATCGTCACGTGCTCACTCGTGTGCTGCAGCTCGCCGGAGACCTCGCAGTCGAGGGCCGCGAGGGAAAGCCCGTGGGCGCGCTCTTCGTGGTGGGGGACTATGAGCGGGTGCGCGAGCAGAGTCAGCAGCTCATCATAAACCCCTTTGCCGGTATCGCCGAAGAGGACCGAAACCTCCTCGATCCGAGCCTCGAGGAGACGATGAAGGAGTTCGCCAAGATTGACGGCGCGTTTCTGATCCGGGGTGACGGCGTCATCATGTCTGCCGGAGCCCTTCTTACCGGCCGGCCGCCGAGCGAGGAGATGCAGTCGGGTCTCGGCGCCCGACACGCGGCGGCCCTCGCCATCACGGCTCGCACCGGCGCGCTATCGGTGGTGATATCCGAATCCACCCGCCGCATCAGCGTCTTCCACGCCGGGCGGCGCATCATTCTCACCTAACCCGGCTGACGCGCGGGCGGTCATAGGGTAGGATGCGGCACATGGGTACGGACTCCGAAGCCTCGAAGCGCCTGCTTGTCGGCAGCCTGTATACGTTTGCCGCATTCGTCACGTGGGGGGTGCTTCCGCTCTACTGGAAACTCCTCGGCGGTGTGGCCGCGCCGGTCATCCTTGCTCATCGCATCATCTGGTCCTTCGTATTCGTAAGTGGCCTGCTCGTCTCGATGGGCAGATTCCACCCGCTCCTCTTTCTCGCAGACCGCCGCCGGCGGCAGGTGGTGCTTGCAACGAGCGTGCTGATCGCGGTGAACTGGTTCACCTATATCTGGGCGGTGACCACCGAGCAACTCGTGGAGGCGAGCATGGGCTACTACATCAACCCGCTTTTCAGTGTGTTTCTCGGCATGGTGGTTCTGCGGGAACGGCTCACGCGCCTCGAGGTCTTGGCGCTGGTCTTCGCAACGTTGGGTGTGGCGAATATCGCGCTGCGCTACGGCCAGGTACCCTGGATTGCGATCCTCCTCATGGGCTCCTTCGGATTTTACGGACTTCTCAAGAAGCTCGTCTCGGTGGATTCCCTCACTGCCCTGTCCCTCGAAACCGCGATTCTCGGACCCGTGGCGGTGGCCTTTCTCGCGGCTGTAGCTACGATACCCGGCCTCGCCGACTTCGGCGGTGCCCCTGCGGCCGCCGGCATCCCGGGAGCGCTTGCGCTTGCCTTTGGGGGCGGCGGCGCCGCCACCGTTGTGCTCCTTGTCTTCGCAGGGGTAGTCACCGCCATGCCCCTCTACTGGTTTGCGCAGGGCGCGCAGCGGATACCGCTATCTCAGGTGGGATTTATGCAGTACGTTGCGCCGTCGCTCATGCTGCTCATCGGCGTGTTTCTCTTCGGGGAGGCGTTCACGACGGTGCACGCGGTGAGCTTTGGCTCCATCTGGGTTGGCCTTGCGTTGTACTCGGTTTCGCGCGCCATGGACTACAACCGGCGGCGCGTTGCAGATCGGGGCGTTTCCGGGTAGGCTCTGGGACAATGAACCAGACAATTTGCGTCTTAAAAGGCGATGAAACCGGACAGGAGCTCCTCTCTGAATCACTGAGGGTGCTCGCGCCCGAGGTGATCGGCGTGCCCCTCGAGCTGCTCACCTTCGATTTGAGCCTGGAGAATCGACGGGCCTCGAAGAACGAGGTGGTCTACGAGGCGGGCAGGGCCATGAGCCGACATCGTCTGGCGCTGAAGGCAGCCACCGTGACCCCGGAGGCCGCCGGTGACGTGGGGAGTCCAAACCGCATCCTGCGCGAGGAGATGAAGGCCGACGTGATCCTTCGCACCGGCCGACGCATCCCGGGTGTGCGGCCCATAGCCGGTGTCTACGCCCCGATCAGCGTGGTCCGTATGGCCCGAGACGATGCCTACGGCGCATTGGAGTGGCGCGAGGGCGAGGAGGGCGGAATCGATGAACAGGCCTTTCGCACCGAGCGCGTCTCGCGTCGTGTGTGCCGCGCCGTTGCCGAGTACGCGTTTGCGCACGCGCACAAGAGCGGCGCCAAAGTTTTCGGCGGGCCGAAGTTCACCGTGAGTCCGGTGTACGAGGGCATGTTCAAGGAAGAGCTCGACGCCGCTGCGGCGCGACGCCCCGACGTAACCTACGAGCCGCAGCTCATAGACGCCACCTTTGCGCTGCTTCTTGCCACTACCGGCGATCCGCTGGTCATTCCATCGCTGAACCGAGACGGGGATCTCCTGTCGGATATGGTGCTGCAGATGTTCGGCTCCCTTGCGGGCTCGGAGTCTTTGGTGCTTTCCATCGCCGAGGATGGAGCGGTGGCGAGTGTGATGGCCGAGGCGCCCCACGGCACGGCCCCGGCGCTTCTCGGAAAGAACGTGGCCAACCCGATGGCGATGATTCTCGCGGCAGCCTCTCTTCTTTCCTTTCTCGAGGGAGCCGAGGCGGGCCGCGCGAGCCGCGCGATTTACGAGGCAACCCTGGAGGCGGCTCACGAGGGCGTGCGCACGGCCGACCTCGGTGGCTCGGCAAAAACGGACGAGTTTACCGCCGAGGTCATCCGCCGGGTGAAGAACAAGCTCGAGGTGTGGTCGACCCTCGGCTGAGGCTGGAAGCGTGGGGGGTGACGCCCGGTTCCCTGGGATGGCGTCCCGCGGTCGGCGCCTGGGGGCGGCGTTCGCCGGGTCACTCCACCGTCAGCACTACTTTCCCAGTGTTCTTGCGATCGTGTATGAAACGGTGGGCCTCCCTAACCTCCTCGAACGGAAAGTTAT
>JAAAOR010000047.1 GCA_009908735.1 Spirochaetota bacterium
CTTCGGGCTGGAGGAGGTCGTCAGAGACCATCCGGAAGTCGGCACATGGATCATCGACGAGGCCTCTTTTTATGATGAGCGACTTGCATACGTCGTGCGGCGGGAGTCCGACGCGCGCGGGCTTATCTTTATTTTTCCGTCGCTCATTCTCAACTTCAGGCGGTCCATCTTTAACTCAACGGCGAACATGCTGCTGGAGGTCGCCACGGACGTGTTCCCGCTGACGGCGTACTGCGAGCATGAGCAGTGTCTGAGGGACTCCTTTTACACCTATCGCTATTACAACGTGAATGGGGTGGAGTGCCCGGCTCTCTACTTTGACCCCCTGATTATCGTCGGAGGCGATACCGAGGCCGACAGCCCTACTGAGCCGAACTACTGCACCCGTTGCGACGAGCATCACTATCTGCCGGGCAAGGAATACACCTACCTCGTTCTCAAGCCGCTTGGCGTGGAGGCCTCCTACGGTCATACCGACGCGCTCGAGGCTGAGCTGCGAGCGCTCAACGAAAACCTCGAAGAATCCCGTCTCTGGGAAAGCTTCCGCGAGCTCTACGGAGAGGCCGAGCCGACAATGACGAACGCCCTTCGCGTTCCCTGCATCGCCGAGAGGGCGCTGGTGTTTCTCTTTGCCGAGGAAAACCTTTTGGCCGAAGAGCAGGTGCGTCGCCTAACTGACCTCCTCGGCCTGAACACCGAGTATCTCTCTACGCGACTTGCAGATAACCATCGTCCCATTCGGTTTTGATACGGTAGATGCCCGAACCCTTGCTTGCCCGGCCCGATGCAGATTGCTTGACATCCACCGGATGCCCGGATACGGTGAAACTCACAGGTTCTTGACATTCAAAAGGGGGAAAAAATGAAAAAGACGGCAGTTTTTATCGCTGTCCTCACCGTGCTCGCTGTGCTGCTCGTAGGCTGCGGCCCGGCCGAAGAAGAGGCCGCCGGAGCTGATGAGCAGGAGACCGAGTTCCGGATCGGTATTGTCTTCGACGTCGGTGGACGCGGTGACAACTCGTTTAATGACTCCGCGTACCGCGGTCTCGTGCAGGTAGCCGAAGAGTACAACGGCTACATCGCCGACGACCCCGACGACGTGGATTTCGGTAACCGGATCGAGCTCAAGTACCTCGAGCCCAGGGAGGGCGGTCAGGACCGTGAGCAGCTCATGCGCGTAATGGCCGAAGACGGCTACGGGCTCATCTTCGGTGTCGGCTTTGCCTTCACCGATGTTATCGAGAAGGTGGCCTCGGACTTTCCCGAGACGCACTTCGGCCTGATTGACGGGTTTGTGCCCGAGCTCGATGAGGAATCGAACATCACCTCGATATCTTTCGCCGAGCACGAGGGCTCCTTCCTCGTCGGCGCACTTGCCGGGATGTTCATCGAGGACATGGACGTCGAGAATCCGGAGATCGGCTACATCGGTGGTATGGATATTCCGCTGATCCACAAGTTCCACGGCGGCTACATGGCCGGAGCGATGTACGTGAATGAGAGCCTCCGCGAGGACGCCATGACGACGGCTCAGTACATCGGCCAGGACCCGACCGCGTTTAGCGATCCCCAGACGGCAAACAGCATGGCGCTCGACATGTATCGCGACGGCGCGGAGATCATTTACCACGCAGCCGGCGCGTCCGGTTCGGGCCTCTTCAATGCCGCGGCCGAGCAGGACAAGTGGGCCATCGGCGTCGACTCGGCCCAGGGTTTGATCCTCGCCGAATCGGACTCGGCGGAGGACCGCGCCATCGCCGAGCACATTCTTACCTCCATGCTGAAGCGCGTCGACCAGTCGGTGTTTCTGCTCTCGCAGGCTTACATCGATAACGGCGGCGAGGTATCCGGCGGATACAGCACCTACGGTCTCGACGACGACGGCGTAGGCTATGCGGTCCACGAGTACAACGAGGACCTGGTCGCTCCATACCAGGACGAGCTCGAGCGGATCAAGCAACAGATCGTCGACGGTGAGATCAACGTGCCGGATCATGACGACAAGCTCGAAGATTGGGCGAACGAGACCTTCTAAGGGGCGTACGCTCGAAAGAAAACTCGATTGGCGGGGCCCGTCCGGGCCCCGCATAGTTCTCCGCTAACAAGAGAGGAAGCGCATGGCGCTGCTTCGTATGGACGGGATCACCAAGGTGTTCCCGGGCGTGGTGGCAAACGATTCGATCTCGTTCGACCTGCAGCGAGGCGAGATACACGCGCTGGTCGGGGAGAACGGAGCGGGCAAGACCACGCTCATGAAGATCCTCTATGGACTCTACAATCCGGATGAGGGTGAGATCTATATCCGGGACGAGCAGGTCCGGATCCACAACCCCAAAGACGCCATCAAGAAGGGCGTCGGCATGGTCCACCAGCACTTCATGCTCGTCCGTCCTTTCACGGTAACCGAGAACATCATACTGGGCGAGGAGAACACCGAGCTCTCCGAGGCAGAGGGGGCGAATCCATCCATTCTGCGGCGCGTTCTCAGCCGGTTGCGGCGCTTCGTGGCGCTCGATAGAGCCGGTCCGATCGAGCGTATATCCGAGCTGATGGAGAAGAACCGGATCAGCGTAGATCAACGCGCCCGCGTTGAGGATCTACCGGTTGGTCTTCAACAGCGCGTCGAGATCCTGAAGGTACTGTACCGCGGGGCTGAGATACTCGTATTCGACGAGCCGACTGCTGTGCTGACGCCTCAAGAGGTAGATGATCTTTTCAACACCTTCCGGCGGCTCACAGAACAGGGGAAGGGTGTTGTTTTCATATCGCACAAGCTCGACGAAGTCCTCGAGGTAGCCGATCGTATCACGGTGGTACGCCGCGGGAAGATCGTAGAGACGATGCCGAAGTCCGAGGCGAATAAGCAGAAGCTTGCCGAGCTCATGGTCGGTAAGCCGGTGCTCCTCAGCGTCGATAATCCGGCGCCGCAGCCGGGTAACGTGGTCGTCGAAGTCGAAAACGTGACCTTCCGCAACGAGGAGGGCGTCGTCACCCTCGACGGGATCAACCTGGAGATTCGCGAGGGCGAGATCTACGGGATTGCCGGCGTGGAGGGAAATGGGCAAAACGAGCTTGCCCGTGTTCTCATGGAGCGTGTCAAGCTTGATTCCGGAACCGTGAGACTCTACGGCGAAGACCTCTATCCCTACGACATTCGCGAGCGCCGCGATCGCGGTATCGGATTCATTCCGGACGACCGCGGCCGCTTCGGACTGATCCTTCCGTTTAGCCTCGCGGAGAATCTCGTCCTCGGGCGTCACCATCGGGCGCCCTTCGTTAATCGGGCCGAGTTCATTCGGAAGCAGCAGATCCAGAGCTTCGCACGACAGGCTATCCAGGACTACGACATTCGCACACCGTCCGAGGCCATACCGGCGCACGCTCTGTCCGGGGGAAACCAGCAGAAAGTCATCATAGCGCGGGAGCTCAGCAGCGAGCCGAAGCTTCTCGTGGCCAGTCAGCCGACCCGAGGGGTAGATGTCGGCGCAATGGAGTTTATCTACAAGCAACTCGTCTCTGCTAAGGAACGGAATAAGGCCGTCCTTCTGATTTCCGCCGACTTAGATGAGGTCATGTCTATGTCGGACCGGATCGGCGTCATCTACAAAGGACGTATCATCAAAACCTTCGACAGGGAGTCGGCAAACAAGGAAGAGGTTGGTTTTTACATGATGGGTGAGAAGGGGGAGAGTACATGACTCGTCGCATCATCCGTCTCGACCTTCTCGCCGTGGCTGCCCCCTTCATTGGCTTTGTTGCGGCGTTCGGCATACTGCTGATTATTGTCGTGGCGGTCGGTGAGAGCCCGGCAAAGGCGGTGGACGCCATCATCCGCATCACGACGGCAAACCCCTCGCGGCTCGCGACGGTGCTCTCTCAGGCGATTCCGCTCTTCCTCGCCGGTATCGCCGTGGCCATTGCGTTTCGGGCGAGCGTGTTCAATATCGGAGTTGAAGGGCAGTACTTCTTCGGTGGGTTCATCGGGGCCCTTGCCGGCATCTACTTCCAGCTTCCGGCTTTTCTACATGTTCCGGTCGTGGTGCTTTTTAGCATGATCGGCGGCGCCATGTGGGCGGCTATTCCCGCCGTCCTGAAGGTGAAACGCGGCGTGCACGAGGTCATCACGACGATCATGTTCAACAACATCGCCGTGTTGCTTATCAACTACCTTGTGAACAATGTGGTCTCGGGCATTCAGTCCGGAGAGAGTCTCGAGCCGCAGACCGCACCCATTCGTGAGACGGCACTGTTCGGGAAGCTCAACTGGTTCTTCCGCTCACTCGGGTGGAACATCGGCGATCACGTTTATCTCGATTACAGTCTGCTCGTGGCCATCATCATGGGCTTTCTACTATGGATTCTAATTTTTAAGACGCGCTACGGATTCGAAGTGCGCTCCGTCGGCACGGCGATGGATGCTTCACGCTACTCCGGCATCAAGGTCGAGCGAGTCCAAGTTGGGTCTTTTCTGCTCAGTGGAGGACTTGCGGGCCTTATCGGATTGCAGGAAATATTTGCAATTCGTGGGTTCTACACCTATGAAATTGCCCGGGGACTCGGCTTCGACGGTATCGCAATTGCACTGATCGGGCGTAACAATCCGGTCGGCGTGATTTTCGGCGCGCTGCTGTTTAGTTTTCTCAAGCAGGCGGGATACGGCATGCAACTCTACACTTCCGTCCCGAACTCGGTGACCGACGTGATCACCGGCGCCATGATCATTATTATCGTGGTTACGAACGAAATCATCGCGCGCTACATCAAGCGCGTGCGCCAGAAGGAGGCGGGATAGATGGAGATTCTCGGTGAGTTTCTGATCCGTGGACTGCAGGTCTCCGCGCCCATCGCCTTTGCCTCCATCGGGGGGGTGTTTTCCGAGCGAAGCGGCATTATCAATATTGCCCTCGAGGGCATCATGATCGTCACCACCTTTGCCATCGTGTGGGGCGCCCTCGTGTTCCAGAGTTTTTTCATGGGACTGCTCATCGCCATCCTCGCCGGCATTCTCATGGCGCTCATACACGCCGTTGCAACAATCACCTATCGGGTGAACCAGATCGTATCGGGCGTGGCGATAAACATCCTCGCGGTGGGAATCTCGCGTTTCCTCTCCCAGCGCATCTTCGGCCAGGAGACGCAGTCGCCGAGTAACCCCTTCACGGCACCGAATGTCTTCGGCGCAAACGTGGTAGCCGTCGCTCTCATCCCCATTGCCATCATTGCCTGGTACGTGCTGTTCAGAACGCCGTTCGGGCTACGGCTGCGCTCGGTGGGCGAGAACCCGGAGGCGGCCGACACCGTGGGAATCGACGTATATCTAATGCGCTACGCGGGCGTCCTCATCTCCGGCGCAATGGTCGGTTTTTCGGCGGCAACGCTCTATCCGGCGCAGTGGGTCAGCGGGATGACCGGTGGCCGCGGTTTCATCGCGCTCGCAGCCATGATATTCGGACGGTTCCATCCGATAGGGGCCGTACTGGCGGCACTCCTGTTCGGCTTCGCAGAATCGTTCCGGATCATGTTCGAGACCCAGATTCCCATTCCCGGACAGTTCGTCCAGATGCTTCCCTATGTGCTTGCGGTAGTCGTCCTTGCCGGTTTTGTCGGCCGGGCCCGCCCGCCGGCAGCCGAAGGCCGGCCCTACGAGAAAGGCGAGGCGTGAACGAGCTCTACTGGATCGTCCTTCTCCTGGTAAACTTCGCGGTGATCCTCCTCATGTTCCGTTTCTTCGGCCGTGAGGGGCTGGCGGTGTGGATGGGTGTCTGCGTCATCGCCGCCAATATTCAGGTGATGAAGACCATCGAGATTCTCGGGGTCACCGCTACGCTCGGCAATATCGTGTATGCGAGCTCCTTTCTCATCACCGACATTCTTTCGGAGAACTACGGGAAGCGCGCGGCGCGACGCGTGGTGTACTTCGGGCTTTCCGTCATTGTCGGGTTCACGGTTCTCATGAACCTCGCGCTTCTCTTCGAGCCGGCCGCGGACGACTTCGCCCATGAGAGCCTACAGACCATCTTTGGTTTCCTGCCGCGCATCGCGGCCGCGAGTCTCGTGGCCTACCTCGTCTCCCAGCTTCACGACGTGTGGGCCTACGCCTTCTGGAAGCGCCGTTTTGGCGGGGTGCGGAGCATCTGGATTCGCAACAACCTCAGTACGATGGTGAGCCAGCTTGTGGACTCTCTCGTCTTTACAACCGTGGCGTTTGCCGGGGTTTTTTCAGCCGGTATTTTCGCGGAGATCGTGCTGACTACCTACCTTCTGAAGGTAGTGGTAGCTGCGGCCGACACGCCGTTCGTGTATCTGGCTACCTGGTGGGTACGGCGGGCGAAAGTCGCCGGCGGCGGGCCGAACGGCGGGTGATCGATGCGGCGACGGCGTTTTACTCTTTCCAAGGGAAGATCATTCCCTTGAAGGTGCGCTTGCCCACCCGCTCGCGATCCTCGACAAGGAGCCGGTCCCATGGAATCTTCCGCCGATCGGCGTCGGGGTGCTCTTCGAGGTAGTCGTACTTCAGGAGCCGGAGCTTGAATCCCGACTGCAACCATATGATGGCACCCGCCGGGCCGGGAAGCAAAAATGCGGTGAACACCGAAACGCCGACGATGAGGACAAAGCCGATTGCGCTTCCGAGTGCGTAGAGAGGATTGTCGAAGAGCAGGATAAAGCTCTTCTTTAGGATCTTCTTGAAGCTGTGGTCCAGCCGTGTCCGTACCGGCAGGAAGAATTGGAGCCCCACGTACCAGATCACTGCGGCCCAGAACAGCAGCGCAAGGGCCGCCGCCCCGAGGAGGTT
This sequence comes from Spirochaetota bacterium, assembly GCA_009908735.1. The sequence goes on from JAAAOR010000047.1 coordinate 6,797, forward strand.
GTCCATGGCTGCGTAGGTGGGAATGGCAATGGTGAGCAGGAAGAAAGAACCTATCATCATCGCGGCGTAGAGAAGGCCGGCCGGCCAGAGCTCCCGCAAGTACTCGGTAAGCGAGCTCCACTGTGGATTGTGGTAGTCGGTTATGTCCCGGGCGATCATCGTGACGGCGGCGGCGTAGACGAAGATCAGCGCGACTCCGGCGAGGAGAATGATCACACCGAGTACCGGAGCCGCCGGCTGAATTTCGGGGGCGAGGACGAATGATATCGCCGCCACGGCGATGAAGCCGAGATTCATCAGGATCGATACGAGGAAATGATCCCAGAAATCGAAGAATGCTTTCTTTATCCAGAATAAGGCCACGTGGCTGTTGTATCGGAAAGACCGCGCTTTCGCAAGCCGCGACTGCCGAGCGGCCGAGACCGCCGACCGGCCGCGGGTTGGTTTCGCCGGCGGTGGCGAGCATGCTACCATGAACGGAAACAAAGTCGGGAGCACGTTATGAAGTACAGACGACTGGGAAAAACGAACTTCGAGGTTTCAGAGATCTCACTTGGCACCTGGCAGGTGGGTGGAGGCTGGGGCTCGGAGTTCGACGACGAGATGGCCGAAGAGATCCTGAACACCGCGGTGGACCGCGGCATCAACTTTCTCGATACGGCGGATGTCTACGACGACCGTGCGAGCGAAGCGGCCGTCGGCAGAGTCGTGGAGTCGCGCTCGGAGCCGTTACACGTGGCAACGAAATGCGGCCGTCGGCTGCAGCCGCACGTGGGGGACAGCTACACCCCGGCGGCAATGCGGCAATTCGTAGAGCAGAGCCTGGAGAATACGGGCCTCGATACCCTGGATCTCATTCAGCTTCACTGTCCTCCAACAGAGGTGTACTACCGCCCCGAAGTGTTCGAAGTCTTCGATCGCCTGAAACAAGAGGGGAAGATTCGCAACCTGGGGGTTTCGGTTGAAAAGGTGGAAGAGGGCCTCAAGGCAATCGAGTACCCAAACGTCGCCACCGTACAGATCATCTTCAACATGTTCCGCCATCGTCCCGCCGAGCTTTTCTTCTCGGAGGCGCGTCGTCGCGACGTGGGGATCATCGTGCGCGTTCCTCTTGCGAGCGGACTTCTGTCGGGAAAGCTGAGTCGCGGCAGCACCTTCGACGAGGGGGACCACCGCAATTTCAATCGGGAGGGGGCTGCCTTCGACAAGGGTGAGACCTTCGCCGGTGTTCCATTCGAGACCGGTCTGGACGCGGTGGAATCTTTAAAAATGCGACTCGACGATGATCGTCCGCTGCCGATGCTCGCGCTGAAGTGGATCCTTATGCACGGTGAGGTGAGCACGGTTATTCCCGGAGCGTCGCGGCCGAGTCAGGTCGAGCAAAACGTGGAGGCCTCGGAAACCGAAGACCTAACGCCGCAGCAGGTAGAGGTGGTAGACGATGTCTACGGGCGCTACATCAGGGAGTACGTCCACCAGCGTTGGTAGCGGAAAACCACTCATGTATTTCCGCTGCGACACGCTCGCGGTCGACGTCGTTTACCACAACGTGCCCGCTCTCGACGAGCCTCACCCGGTGAGCACGCCGGGCGTTCGTCCGGCGTTCGATGAGGTCGGCCACCTTGGTCGGCACCGTTCTATCGGCGTCGGAGACGATGGTCAGGGTCGGCGCGATGATGTCGGGCAAGCGGCGCCGTGCGCTCCTCATGAGGCGATACAGCTCCCCTGCCGGTCGTACCCACTGGAAGGCGTAGTACTCGCGTTCCAGCTCCCGCTCGACCGGGTCCGTACTCTCCGGCTCGTAGGGGACCCGCCACCGCGGGAGCACGCGTCCGATGAATGGCGCCAGCCACAGGTTTTTCTTTTGTACCAGAAGGGCAGGAGCGCACAGGGCTACGGCGTCGGGCTCGAAACGCGAGGCAAGGAGTGCGGCGATCACGCCGCCCATCGACAGTCCGACGACGTAAACCCGCTCGTAATCACTGCGAAGTTGAAGAAACACGTCGGTAATGTGGCGTAGCCACTGCCCGCTGTCGCTCTGCAGGAAATCGCGGCCGTTGGTTCCGTGACCCGGGAGGCGCGGCACCGAGACGGTGTAACCGTGATTGTTGAGCTCAGTTGCGAGATAGACCATCTCGCTCGTGCGCCCCGTGAATCCGTGAATGATTAGTACCGCCTCGCGACCACCGGGCAAGAACCGCTCACGCCCGAAGGGATTTACGCGGGTATCGCTGGGGATGTGATGGAGCTTCATAGGTGCTTCCAAAGACCACACGGAGGGTGGACGTGTCAATTGCCTGGGCTACACGCGGCGGGGGGTGCCTCAATTTGATCCGCACGCCTCTGGCTGCACGCAGCACACGCCGGCGACACGTTGAAGGGACGCGGCGGGCCCGCAAAGATGCCCGCAGATGACACGCCTACACCAAGTGATCGCGCGTAACGTCAGGCAGGCGCGCAAACGCGCCGGGCTCTCTCAGGCCGATGTCGCGACTCGCTCCGGTTTTTCCGACAGCTACCTGAGCGAGATAGAGCGGGGCCGCACGAACCCCTCCGCCGAGGTTCTCGAGCGCATTGCACAGACGCTGGGCTTGCGACCGTACCAGCTGTTGCTCGAGGAGGAGGAGTGGGAAATTCGCGACCGGCTCGAAACCGTCACCAGCATGTACGCGGACCTCAAAAACGGCCTGAACTCGCTGCTCGACGAGGCGCTTCGGCGCCACACGAAGTAAGTTAAGCCTGTGCGCGACAACTCCGATCATCGTACACAGTGAAAGTCGGTCTATTTGCAAACGCCTCGGACACACTTCCTATCGAGCAGCTTTTACGCTCGCTTTCGGACAATGGCATCGACGCATCGGTGTACCGCGTCCGCGAGAACTGGCGAGCGATGAGTACGGATCAGATACGACGCAATCTCAACGCACTATCACACCTCGTGCTCTGGGCGAGGGATCGCTTGCCTCCCCGAACCTGGAGCTCGCTTCTCGCGGGGTACGCTTTAGGCACGGAGAAGCGCCTTTACGTGCTCGCGCCCGCGGAGGTTGAGGTCGGCGATTATTTGGAGGGCTTCCGGCGGCTCGAGGAACCGGAGCGTCTGTCCGAAGAGTTGGTTGCGGATAAGTCGGAGTACGAGCAGTCGCGCCGGATCGCGGAGGCACGCGAGGAGCTCGTTGCCTCGGGATTCGCGCTAACCGAGCGCACGTTTCTCGAGGCAGTGGGACATGGGAAGGAGCGCGCCGCCGCAGGCTTTCTGCTTCTCGGCTATTCGGCCGATACTCGTGACGAGTCGGGCCTCCCGGCACTGTTTCTCGCCGTGCGCAGCGGGAACCCGAACCTCGTGCGGTTGCTCGTGGACTACGGTGCCCACGTCGATGAGCAGAGTGGCGACCGGGGCACGAGTCCGCTCATGGAGGCCGCCGGCACTGGTCACGTCGCGATAACGAGACAGCTTCTCGAGGCCGGCGCCGACCCGGACATGGTCAGCACATATGGACAGAGTGCCGCGATACTCGCCGCAAGCGAGGGACATGCCGATACGCTCAAGCTTCTGCTCGACTGGAACGCTCGAACCGACTTCGTGGATCATCTCGGCATGACCGCGCTCAAGTACGCGGAGCTGTTTCATCATGAGGAGGCGACGCGGGCGCTTGAGCAGGCGACCCTAGCGTCGGGGAGCGGCGGCGCGAGCTTGACTACGTAAGGGACCGGCAGTATCGTTACCCGCGATGAAGGACAAGGCCCCCCTCCACATTTATCACATCGCCCGTAACGACGGAACGTCCCTATTTCTTCACCCGTTTCTCGACCGCGTGCGCGTGATGGACCGGATGGAAGCACATCCGCTTGAGGGTCTCTACGGTCAGGAACCAAGGGTAGAGGCAATTACCGGGTTCAGGAACGAGCTTTACCGCCTGATCGAGGAAGAGGTGAAAGACTGGATCGGGGAGTCTCGCTTCATCCCCCGTTTTCTCATCTCCGCGGGGGTGTTTCTTGCCGCGTTCGTCCTTCTCTCTATTGCCGTCCGCGACCCCTTACCGGTGATCGACGAAATCGCGTTATCGCTCGGCGCGGCCATCGCTGCGTTCTTTCTGCGTGGCCGACGCGACATGCAATCCGACGCTGCCCTTTCCAAACGAATGAAGCTTCGCAGTAAAGTTGACGGAATTGTCTTCAGTGAGTCCGAGTTCGTGAAGCGGCTCGAGAGCACTTTGCAGGAAGAGGAGCGGGCGTCGACGGAGTCGATTGTGGACGGACTCTCCGGCAACGGCCGGCCAATGATTAGTGGCGGTGACAACGGCGAATCCCAGGAAGTGCTTTCCTACTTGAAGGTCTTGTTTGCCGCTCGGGAGTATCGACGGCAAGAGAAGCGTCTGCTTGCCGCGGAGCGAAGTGGTCTCAAGGACCGCGACCGCGAAAAACTACAGCGATGGGCGGCGAGTAAAAACGTTGACTTTCCGCTCTTTGCGGTATACGTCAGATTGAAACGCCAATCGGCCAAACGGCCGGCGAGATGAGCGATCTACTCGCCTGTCTCCTCGTCGGATTCAATCGCCCCATCCTCCCCGAAGAACTCTTCCTCTTCCCCGAGTCGAATGGATTCCATCTGTCGCTGTAGCGTGAGCATTTTTTGGGCACTCACCAGCGTCTCCTGTGCAGGCTCGAAGGTCGGGTCGATTTCGATTGCTTGCCGAGAAAGCGCCACCGTGCGTTCGATGTTGCCGTTTGCGTATGCCTCGAGAGAGGTCAGATAGAGATCCTCGACGCGTGCCTGACGCTCGGCCCGCCCCCGATCGCCGAGATCAAAGGAGGCCTGAACACTGAACCTATCTACGCTACCAACCTGTGTTGCCAGATCCAGCGTGTAGTTGAGTTGCAGGCGTACTGCGGGCAAGTCGATGCTGCTTCCGAGAGCAAAGCGTGGATTGCCGCCGCGAAGTCGGAATCCGGTCTGAGCGGCGAGAAAATCGGTGATCTGCACTGCAGCGCCTGCCGCGTAGGACGGGGGCTCGGCCGGCACGTCGGCCCCGACGACGAAGGGGTAGGTGTAGTCGAAGGCAAGCGTGAGCGGCTTCAGCGGTACATACGCTATGCCGCCGGTGGCATGCGAGGGCAGGGGCTCGTCGAGCGCGGGCGGCCCGACATTTCTGGCAACGAGACCTATCGAGAAGTTCTTCGCGCGCGAGCGGTGAAATTTTGCAAGGTTGAAGCGCGTAAGAAGCCCGACATCTCCCATGAAACCGATAGCCGATTGCCCGGGGGCGATAACTTCGGGAATGCGACGATACGCGCTCTTGAGGTTCGCGCCGACTGCGATACCATGGAAGTCGAAGCTATGAAGGAAGTTGTAGGATACGTTCAGACCGGCTACGGTCTCAGTATATCGGACGGCGTTTTCTTGCAGGCCGTACCTGTCGTATTCGGTAAAGGGAACGTGGAGGAACTTGGCACCTGCGCCGATGCCGAGATGCTCGAAGCGAGTGGTGTAGACCAGCCCCTCCATGTTTGCATCCGCGATGAGGTTATTGTGGGCGATGCCGAGTTCGGTGCGCTCGAGTCGCGAGCTTGCGGCGGGGTTGGCCTCGAAAAAGCTGTAGTCTCGTGCGACTGCGGTGTAGGCGGAAGCCATAGCCTCCATCTCCCCGCCAAGCGGGATCTGAAGCGTGGGGAAAGTCGTGAGGCCGGTGTTCTGCGGGTTGCTCAGCCCCCCCGATTCGGCGAAATCGTACATAAAGTCCGGCCAGCCGATGGGAAAGCCGGGGGCGGAGAAAAGAGCAGACGTTATGATGACTAACAGCAGGCGTTTCATCGTTATGTTATATAATATCGTGTAGAGGGGATCATTTCAATTTGTATAACTCCCATGCATTTCAAATGTCGACATCGTTAGGCCGAATCCAAAGCCTGTCGATACCCCTTATAGGGTAGCGCGAGGAGGGGATTCCTGACGTACCCCCGGGTACCGACCATAGTGCTCATTCTTCTCATCCTGTATTCACTGCTCGGGACAGCTGTGCTCTCAGCGGGCGGTGGACAGGAGGGCAGTGGGCCGCGAGGATCGGACGGCGACCCCATCGAAGAGGCTGATAGCCTCGTAGAAGAGGGCCGGCTGAATGAGGCAATGCTCGTGTTGGAAACGGCCGTCCGCGAAAACCCGGAGCTTATCGAAGAGTCGGAGAGGGTCATGGACCGAATCCGGGCCCAGCGCGCAGAGTATAACGAGCAGTTTGAGCAACTCATTGATAACCTGATTAACAGCCCTGACGAGCTCGAGCGAACCCTTGCGATTATCGACCGGATGGAGGAGCTCGACCGCTTCCCCAACGAACGTGTGGTCGAGCAGGTTAATCAGGCGCGCGTCATCGCTCAGCTCGCCTACGACAGGAACCTTGCTGCCGGCATCATGCGTGAGGCGGCAGAGTTGCTCGAGCAGGGCCGCTACGCCGATGCCGTGGAGCGCTATCTTTCCGGTTTCGATTTGCAGCGTCGGCGCTTCGAAGAGCGCGAGTACGGGAACATTTTCGTCAACAGGGTGGACGACGCTCTTGCCCAGATACGTGTCAATGCAGAGGCCTTCGTGGCGACAGCACCGGAGTTCAGAAGCGAGGTGGCGAACCTCGAAAGTGCTGCCGAGAGCGACACTGTTGCCGAGCTCGAGACACTTCTCGACGAATATGCGGACGTGTTTCGCCGTATCGGCGCTCGGCTCTCCAATGTCGAGTCGGGCGCTGGGCTGCTTGCCGAACAGGGGGAAGAGGTCGCCTCCATCGACCCCGAGGACCCGGTGGATTGGCACATACGCCTCACGCACCGCTTCTCGACCGGGCGCCCCGATGCGGCGGAACCTGAGGGCATTATCGGAGTACTCTCCACCGCTCGCAGGAGATCGAGATTCGAGCTCGCGCGCACCTTTGCCGCGCGCGCGGATACTCACCTCGACCGGGGGGTGGCGTTCACCGAGGAGCGCGCGTGGGAGGAGGCCGGGGAGGAGTTTGATCTTGCTCGCGTCCAGGCCAACGCCGGCACACGTCTCTCGATGATCGGAACTGATGTCGACACGGATACCGCTTTTGATGAGGCCATCGCCCGGCTGCCGGATACGCTCAGGGGACTGTACGCCGGCGAGCACGCGCGGCGGGAAGCCGCCCTAACCAGGCGTTTGCTCGCCGACACTATGGCGGCGGTCGATGTTCAGCGTGTCCAACCTACCGATACCGAAAATTCCCAGGTTCTCGCCGAGGCAAAAGCCGCGATGGCGCTGCGCGTTGCCGACATCCGCGAGCTTGCAGCGAGCTGGCAGCAGATGATACGCAGTTATAGCGCGCTCACCGGTGAGTTTTTGGGCGAAAGGGTCGAAGTCTTGTTGTCGCGCACGGAGGGCGCTGTCTCCTCGCGCGAGGATGAGGTCGTGGAATACGAAATCGCGACCCTCGACCGCATTGCCGACCTGCGGCTCGCGCGCTTCACCGACCGGCTCGAAACCGGGAGGCAGGACTATCGCGCGGGGATCGATTTGCTTGAAGGCGTTGAGGAGGTTGTGCAGGAGGCAGAGGGCGGCGGTGCCGACGGGGGTGAAGAAGAGGTGACCGTTACGTATCGGTATCCCGATCGGGCACTCGAGCAGTTCCTCGCGGCGCAAAGCGATGTGGAAGCCCTTCGCGCCGATGTTGCAGATGCCCTCGAGTCTTACAGAAGTGAGGAGCAATACGTCCTGCTCGAAGAGCGCATACAGGGCCAGATCGCCGATGCCGAGGCTCTTCTCGGAGAGATCGACGATCTTTCCAACGCAATCGCCTCCCGCACGACGAGCGCGCGTGATCAGATTGCCCGTGCACAGGAGTTGCGAAACGAAGGCGACCGGCTCGTGGCACAGACGAGGCAGGCCATAAACAGCCTGCAGGTGGAGCGCGCACGGGATCTGTGGGAGGAGGCGCGGCAACGGTATTTCGAATCCCTCGAGCTACAGCAGAACGCAGCTTTTCGCGACCAGGCGGATCAGTTGATAGCCTCTCTCGGTGACGAAATCCAGGAGGCACGGAACCGTCGTATCGTGCAGCAGGTCCGCGAGCGGATAGATCGAGCTAACACACTCTACGAGCAGGAGGCCTACCAGCAATCCTACGACCTGTTGACCGAGGCGCGGAATCTGTGGCAACAGACAAACGTGCAGCCCAACCCGGAGATCGAGCGCCTTCTGCGGTTCGTCAACGCGGCACTGAACCTCGAAAACACGCGTACGCTCGCCGAGACGGAGCCCCTCTACCCGGTCCTCTCGAGCTACCTGAACCTCGCTCGCCGCGACTACAATGAAGCCCAGGATGAAGCTCAGGGGAGCAGTGGACCGCCGCCACAGCAACTTCTTGCCCGTGCAGAGGAGAACGTCGACAACGTCACCGCCATGCGCCCCTACAACTGGGAGGCCCGTATCCTCAAGCTCCGGATCCTCAGGCTCAGAGACTCCGAGAACTTCGCAGAGGTGTTCGAGCGGCGCTTCGAAGAGGCCCTCGACCGTAAGGACGATGACCCGCAGGAAGCCCTCACCGAGTTCGAAACGCTTGCTGCCATCAATCCCGACTATCCCGGCCTTCAGAATCAGATTGTGGAGCTCGAGATCGAACTCGGCATTCGGCCCGACCCGGTTACTCAAGCTCAGATAGCCGAGTCGAACCGGCTCCTCAACCAGGCGCGCCAGGTCGCATCCGGAGCCGGCGAGGCACAGCGGCAAGCGGCAATATCCATCCTCGAAGAGGCCGTCACTCTGAACCCGGAGAACCGCGATGCACAGATTCTTCTCGACCGGCTGCGAATCCAGAGCGGTGGTGAGGCAACGGTGGCCCTCTCCTCGGCCGAAGAGCAGCAGTTGCGCCGCGCCGAGACCCTCTTTATCCAGGACAACGCCGCCCAGGCTTACGCCATCGTTCAGCAACTTCTCCGCGATACGGACAATCAACGCTACCCGCCACTCCTCGATTTGGAGGAGCGCATCGCAGCGAGGCTCGGCCTATGATGCCCCGGCGAAACGGGAGGCAGACACCCGCGGGACGTCGGGCAAGCCGACACGGGAGACCACGCGTCAGCGGAGAAGCGGGCGGCGTTATTATCGGGCTGTGTGTGTTCGCCGCTTTGTTGATAGCCCCGACGCTCTCCGCTCAGGAGCTTTCGATGGAGGCAAGCGGCCTTTTTTTCGAGAACCCCCGGTTTCTGGTGGACGAGAGCGCGTATTTCCCACTCGCCCTGACCGGCGAGGACAATCTCTATGTGATCTACCAGGAAGTCACACGCCGGGGGCAGGAGGCGGGCGGTGAGATACATATCTCCGTGGCCGTTTCCGAACGAGGCCGAGACTGGAGCTATCGGCGCCGCGTCGTGGGGCCTATCGAGTACGACCGGGAAAGCCCGCCGGTTGTGTTTACAGCGGAGGTCGCGGAGAACGGGGATATCTATCTCGCTCTGGTCGAGTCCGCCACACGTACCCGTATCCTAGTCTCATCGGACGACGGGCGGAGCTTCCGCGAGACGGCAACCCTGGAAACCGAGGTGAGCAGTGTCGCCCCGCAGCTTTCCCTCTCGAGCGACGGCGGGCTTCTGCTGTTCGTGAACCAGAACGTCGGGGCGACACAGAGCATTCTCTACTCCTACTCGGCGGCCGGACGCCAGTGGACGCAGTTCGATGAGCTCGTCGGTGACCCGGAGATCGGATTCAACTTTCTACCGGACCACGCCACGCTGAACGGCCGAGACTACGTGGTGTTTCAGAGCGTGAACCCGAACCGGGCACCTACGTACCAGCTGTACCTGAAGACCAGCGACGACGGCGGGCGGAGCTGGAGTAATGCGAGCCTCATCTCGGACTTCCCGCCGGAGGATTCGGGCGCATCGTATCTCGACTATGATAACCAGCGCCCCTTTATCGAGCCGTCGAACGGCGAGCTCGCTTTGGTGTGGGAGCGCCAGAGCGGGGCCCGGGCGCGTCAGATTTACTACGCCGCAGTGGGCGGCGACGGTGAGATCTCGGGCAGGCCGGCGCCCGTCAGTCAGGGGCTGGACAACAGCAATTTTCCACAGATCGTGCGCCACGACGGGCGAACCTTCATCATGTGGTTTACGAATCCATCCGGACGGTCGCAGATCCGGATTGCTGCACGCGTGCGCGGGCTATGGCGGAGCCGCAACCTCAGCTCCGTCGTCGGCGCATCGACCTTTGGTAGTCCTATCGTACACCGGGACCGTATGCACGTTTTCTGGCAGAATCGACGTGGTGATGGTGCTCCGTCGCTCGTCTACCTCGAGCCCGACCAGCGCGCCCAGCCTCCCGATCTTAGAGCGGCAAACTACGTGCCCGACCGCCGTTCGTCGGAGGAACGGGCGGAGTTTACCTGGAGCCCGCCTGAAGACCCCTCCGGTATCGCGGGCTACAGCGCGAGGTGGTCACGGAACCCGGATGCCTTCGTTCCGCGGAGAGTCGAGTATGAGCCCACCACTCAGTCCGCGAGCTTTCTTGCGGAGGAAGACGGGGAATGGTACCTGAGTATCCGGGCGGTTGACCGGGCCGGAAACTGGTCGGAGCCCACCTCTTTGCGCTTCTTCCGTGATACCACGCCGCCTCCGCCGATCACTTTCGAGGAGCCGACGACCGACGATGGCGGATTCCTCGCCTCCAACACCTTTACCCTCCGCTGGCAACCGCCGGAAGAAGTTGACGATGTCGCAGGCTACAGCGTGACGCTGCAAAGGCTGGGACCGGCCGGTTCGGATGCGCCGGAGGAGATCAATGCCTCGGCGCAGCTGCCGCAGCGGGTGGTAACGAGCGCGCCACAGATCTCACGCAACAACATCGACAACGGCTTGTGGGCCCTGAGCGTGGCCCCCGTCGACACCGTCGGAAACATCGGAGAGCCTCGAACGCTGGTGCTGCGGCTCAACAAATACATACCGGTCACCGAGGTGTACCGCATCGCAAGCAGCCAGGATATGCTCAACCGCTACAATCTCCGCATTGATGGTCGCGGTTTTACAGCAAACGGGGTGATCGATCGCATCATCCTTGATGCCGACGGCGATCCGCCCTACGACCACGTGTTCCGCCGCTCAGACGACGATTTTCGCGTCGTCGATAACCGAAACATCGAGGGGCCGAGGATCGACATTATCGATACCGGTAGCTATCGGATCATTCTGAGTCACACCGGACGGGGGCTGCACACGGTCGCACGTAGGTTGTCCTTTGATGCGCCGGGAACGGTAACGTTCGGGGATTATCGGATTGCCGCCTCGCCGTCGTTTGCTATCAGAGACGGGGCTGCCTGGCAGTTTGATGGATGGGAACCCCTGATGTGGGTTTCAGCGGCACTGCTCGGGCTCCTGGCGCTTTTCTCGAGCACGCGTCTGGTGGCTATAGCTCAAGAGGGACGGGAGCTGCAACTCGAGGTGAAGGCGCTGATAGCAAGTCAGCCCATGCCGCGGGAGCAGAAGGAACGAAGGTTGGAAAAAATGAGTCGGAAACGAACCAGTTTGAGAGTGAAGTTCAGCGTCTTCATCGTGGTGCTTATCGTATCGGTGATTCTTGCTCTGGCGCTGATCCTCGGGAGCACGGCACTCGAGCGGCAGGAGCGCACGCTTGCACGCGGGCTCGAGCAGCGGGTTGAAGTTCTCCTCGACAGCGTCACGAATCAGGCCGAGGATCTCCTGACAAGTCCGGCCGATAACCGTGTCGACCTGGCAACGCTTGCCCAGCAGGCCGACGTCATGGCCGAGGGCCTCTACATCACCATCACGGGCCCCGCGCGCGATGGTGCCGGTTTCGATGCGGTATGGGCGACGAGCGATCCCGTGCTCACTTCGGATGAGGAGACAGACCGTACAACACCGAGAAGTTTCGATACCGAGAGCTTCGTTCCCGGCGAGTCACGACTGCAGGACCCGGTCGCCGCGCTCCGCGACGAACTCGAGGAGCAGATAAACGAAGAAGCGCGGATGCGACTCGGCGATATCCCCGCCCAGCTTGCGGAAGTCCGGCGCGAGCTCACGAACCTCCTTCGGCAGGGCGTGGCTCCCGATGATCCGGAGCTTCTCGACCTGGACAACGCACAGCGGGAGTTGCAGCAGCGACAATCCCAAATCCTGGCTGAAATTGGAAGCATTTTCCGCAGCGTACCCTCCTTCGAGCCTGAGGAGCTCTCCGCCGAAATCACCGAGTACGTATTTTATCAGCCGGTCGTGTTTGCACGAGCTCAGGATGACGTCCAGGAAGCACGCTACTTCCGCGGCCTGGTGCGCCTCGGCATTTCCACGGACATCATCCTCGAGGAAATAGACACCGCCCGCAGGCAGCTCATCATCAGTACCGCCATCGTCGCACTCGGTGCGCTTGCCGGTGGGATCGGCGGGGCGCTACTCCTCGCAACCATCGTCGTCATACCTATCAGGCGGCTCGTGGAGGGGGTTGCGGTTATCCGCGATACCGAGGAGAAAGAAAAGCTCAAAGACCACGTGATAAACGTCCGCACGCGTGATGAGCTCTCCGAGCTCGCGGACGCGGTGAACTCCATGACGCAGGGGCTC
>JAAAOR010000141.1 GCA_009908735.1 Spirochaetota bacterium
GGGAAGTGACGGTCGGGACCGATTCGAGTGGCAACGGGAGTTCGCCATCTTTCTCGAGTGGATGCCGATACCGGAGCTAAACACCGATATCGAGGTAACTGATGATGACGGAGTGACCTATGGCCGCCGTTGATAGCGTGACAGCGACGCGCCTCTTGACCGCTGACGCGGGTAAATCTATACTTTTTCGTGTGAAGGAGAATTTGTATTGAGTCGGAATGCGGCCGTGGTGCTCGAGAGTCCGCACGTACTGAGCGAAGTCTGCGGCGCCAACGACAGTAATCTGCGAGTGATGGAAGAGCTGCTGGAGGCACGTATCCTCTCACGAGGCAACGAGCTGTTTGTTGAGACTGACGATGCTGAGACACAGGACCTGTTGTCGAGCATGCTCGGCGAGCTCGAGGACCATGTGAACATGGGTCAGTCGCCGAACCCGGATCTGATTCGGGCGGTTTACGACTCTCTGACCCGGAACAACGAAGAGCAGCGGCAAGAGTTCAAGAACACCAGCATTAATATCACCGCGACCGGTGCACAGGTATTCCCACGGAGCTACGCGCAGGCGGTCTACATTGGGGCGATGGCGGATTACGACATGGTTTTCGGGATCGGTCCCGCGGGAACCGGAAAGACATACCTCGCGGTGGCACACGCGCTGCGGGAGGTGCTTTCGCGACGAAAGCGCAAGCTCATTCTCACCCGTCCGGTGGTCGAAGCGGGAGAGCGACTCGGCTTCCTTCCGGGGGATCTCGCGCAGAAGATAAACCCCTACCTAAAGCCGCTCTACGACGCAATGGAAAGCCTCGCCCCCGGCGAGACCATCCAGAAGCTCGAAGACGATCGCGTCATAGAGATCGCACCACTGGCGTACATGCGGGGCCGCAGCCTGAACGACTGCTACATCATTCTCGACGAGGCTCAGAACACGACCCAGGAGCAGATGAAAATGTTCCTCACGCGAATCGGGGAGGGCTCTCGAACGGTCATCACCGGGGACGTCACACAGGTTGATCTGCCCGACCGACGAAAATCGGGCCTCCTCCACGCCATGAAGATTCTCGGCACAATTCCCGAGATTCACTTCAGCTATTTCACATCACGCGACGTGGTGCGAAATGCCCTCGTGAAGAAGATCATCGAGGCATACGAGGCGGAGGCGCATTGACGCCGGTGTGCTCACCGATCAAGCCATGACCACGAACACGCCGGCAAACAGCGTCGACATCTCTTCCGAATCGGTGGAACCTCCGTCGTGGCTCCCGGCCGTCGAGGGCTTTGTGAAGCGAGTACTCGACAGGCTGGGGATCTCTGGCTGGGAACTGTCGATTCTGTTTTGTGACGACACTTTCATCCATAATCTTAACGCAGAGTATCGGGGTATCGACGCGCCGACCGATGTTTTGAGTTTCTCTCAAACCGAGGGCCCGGGTGTAGACCATCCGCTGCCGCTGCCCGCCGGGGACGAGGAGCCGATGGCGGCCGGTGACATCGTAATATCCCTTGACACATTGAAGCGCCAGGCGGCGGAATACGAGTTGGAGCTCGAGGAGGAACTGAAACGGCTACTGATACACGGCATCCTGCATCTGGCGGGATACGATCACGGCGAGAGCCACGACGACGGCGAAATGATGGATATACAGGAGGGCCTTCTGAGTCAGTTAACGGAGGAACACCTATTTTGAAGAACCTCAAGTTCATACGCAGGCTCTTCAGTGGAGCGGAGAAGAACGAAGAGGGTGATCATCTGACACTCGAGAAGCAGGACATGATCCGCGGTGTGTTGCATCTCTCGGAGAAGACCGTGAAGGAAGTGATAGTGCCGCGAATCGACACCGCCTTCGTCGGTCTCGAATACTCCACCAAGGAGCTGATCGAGACCATCGACGGCCGCGGTTTCTCCCGATTTCCGGTGTACAAGGATACCATCGATAACGTCGTCGGCATTCTCTATGCCAAGGATCTCATCAAGTACCTCACTTCCCGGGAGGACATCAACATCGAGCGGATTATTCGCAAGCCGTACTTCGTTCCCGAAAGCAAGCGCCTGGACTCACTGCTGCGGGAAATGCGACGGAAACGAGTTCACATCGCGGTGGCCGTAGATGAGTACGGGGGTGTCTCGGGCGTGGTCTGTCTCGAGGACATCATCGAGGAGATCGTCGGTGACATACAGGACGAGTTCGACAACGAGCGCGAGGATATTCTCGAGATCGGGGAGAACACGTATCTCTGTGACGCGCGGGTCGATATCGGGGATCTCAACGAGGAGCTCGAGCTCGACATTCCTGACGAGGACTTCGATACCCTCGGCGGCTTCGTTTTCGATCTCTTCGGCAAGATCCCCGTGCGCTACGAGAAAGTGAGCTACCACGGAATGGACTTCATCATTCAGGAGATGGACGGTCACAAGATAAAAACCGTGAAGATTGTGGCCGCCAAAGGATCGAAGGAAGGATCGGGTGAGCGCGCCTACGCAACCTGAGCCGGTCCTTGGGCCCGCTTTGGGCGCCATGCGCCGGCGGCGCGGCTACCGCCGCGCGCGAGCCCTACTTCTTGCTGCGGTCCTCTCCCTCGGGGTGCTCTCTCCGATGGCGGCGCAGGAGAGCCCCGTGGCACTGTACCAGCAGGCGCAACAGGCGCTCGCCCAGGGCGAACCTTTCCGCGCGGTGGAGCTCTTCACCGCGGCCCTCGAACGGAATCCCTCCTACGCCGACGCCCTGCGTGGCATTGCCGAGGCCTACTACGAGCTCGGCGAGTATGACCAGTCATTCGACTATGCCGAGCGATACCTCCAGACCGCCTCAGACATTGCCCGGGCGCGAAACCTCCTCGCGCGGGTTCACATCGGCCTCGGTAACCTCGACCGCGCTGAAGAGCTCTACACCAGCGTGCTCACCCGCAGCCCCAATAACCTCGAAGCCACCATCGGCACCGCCGAGCTCGCGGTGGCAAGGGACGCAACTGAGACCGCGCTTGCCCGCTTCGAGGAGGCTCGCAGGCTTGCACCCACGAATCGCAGGGTTCTGCTTTCCCTCGCTCTCGTGCACAGGTACGCCGGCCGCGCCGAGGCGGCCGAGCGCTACACCATGCTTGCTTTGCAGCATCACCCCGAGCATCCACTCGTGCACCTACTTGCAGCCGAGTATTTTCTCGAGCAGGGACGCCTCGACCGCGCCGCCACCCAAGCAGAGCTCACCCTCTCGCTGCGGCCCCAAAACGAAGATGCTCTCATGCTCATGGCGCGCATCGCGCATTTGCGCTCCGATTACGAAAGTGCCGCCTCGCGCGCCGGTGAGGTCATCGGATTGAACCGTTCCAACGAGGTCGCCTGGTACATCCGCGCGGCGTCGTTGGAGCAGCTCGACCGCATCGATGAGACCACCGAAACGCTCGAGCTCGGCATCCGAGCCGTGGACGACAGCGAGTTCCTGCGGCTTTTTGCCGAGCAGGTTTTGCGTGAGCACCGAAACCCCGACGACGAGCTGCGATCCTCCTTCGCGAGTTACCACTTCGACCGCGCCGCGCGCTTCGAAGACCAGAATCTCCTCTCGCGAGCTCTCGTGGCCTATCGCCGTGGTCTGCGCCTCGATCCATACGACCGCAGGGGGCGCGTCGGCTTTGCCGAAATTTTCCGCACGCGGGGTGCGCCGTCCAAGTACCTGCGCGAGCTTGAGGTGCTCGCCGCCGTGGAGGAAGAAGATCGCTTTCTCTCCGACCGCATAGAAAGCTTCCAAAGCGCCCTCTCGGAGACGCCCGCGCGGGAGTGGGGCGTGGATCAGTTTTCACTCGAGCGCCTTCCCTTCAGTATTGATCTGTTCGTAAGCCCGGAGCAAAGCAATTTCGACCATCCGGACGGGGCTGTGGTGTACGGTGAGTATCTGCGAGACCGCCTCATCTCGCAGGAGATGCTCACCGTGCCCCGACCGGCTGCAATCGCGGACGGCTTTGCCCAGGCCTATGGCGCGGCGCGGACCTCGGGGTCGGATTACTTTCTCATCGTCGGTGTGCAGGAGCTTGGGCGCAGCATCCGGCTGGAGGGCGAGCTCTTTCTCTCGCGCACGGGGGAGCCGCTGACGGGGCTTCGCGCCTACCGCACCGGAAACGACCGCATCGAGCGTGCGCTGGGCGGTGTGGTTGATGCAGTGGCAGCCTCCCTGCCGCTTCGGGGGCGCTTGCTCGAGCGACGGGGGGACCGGGGCCTTGTGTCCCTCGGCGAGCTCGATGGGCTCGAAGTAGACGACGAGCTCGTGATCGTTCGCCGGGGCGGGGTGATGCTCAGCACAGAGGAGCCCGGATACCGCTTTTCGGAATCAGAGGCCGTCGGTACCCTCGTGGTGAGCAGGACGGACGCCCTCGTCTCGGAAGGTACGGTCTCGAGACGCGGATTCTTCGATCTGATCTCTGTCGGCGACGTCGTCGTGCGGGCTCCGAATGAGGACGCGCCCGCCGTCACCGAGCAGACACCCGTGTTTCCGGCTTTGTATCGCGAGCTGCGTCGCATCCGCTGAAGGCCGGCTTCGTTGACAGCGTGATTGCGTTTTCGTATAGTGACCGTAGTCGCACAAATCACTGAATGTTCGCATCCCGTGCAGCACGGGGATGCCCGTCGGTTCGAACAAGGGGAAAGAACATGTCCGTTCGTACTATTAAAGACGCAGATCTGAAGAACAAGAGAATCATTGCGCGTGTCGATTTTAATGTACCGGTGAAAGATGGGAAGGTAACGGATGATACCCGTATTCGGGGGGCGCTGCCCACGATACAGCACGTACTCGAGCAGCCCGGCGCCGGCCTCATCCTCATGAGCCACCTCGGGCGCCCCAAGGGAAAGCGGGACGACGCGTTGAGTCTCAAGCCGGTCGCGGATCGTCTCTCGGAGCTGCTCGGAAAGCCGGTCAAGATGGCGCCCGACTGCGTCGGCGAAGATGTGGAGAAGATGGTGAGCGAGCTCGCCCCCGGCGAGGTGCTGCTCCTCGAGAATCTTCGTTTCCACAAGGAAGAGACCGACAACGACGCCGAGTTTGCCGGCAGCCTGGCACGGCTCGCCGACATCTACGTCAACGACGCTTTTGGCACGGCCCACCGCGCCCACGCCTCGACCGAGGGCATCACGAAGCACCTTCCCGGCTTTGCCGGCTTCCTCATTGAGAAGGAAGTTGCCTTCTTCGAACCGGTGGTGAAGTCGCCCCAGCAGCCGTTCGTGGCAATCATCGGTGGTGCCAAGGTTTCGACGAAGATAAGCGTGCTCGAAACGCTCCTTCCGAATTGCAGCACGCTTGTTATCGGCGGCGGTATGGCCTACACCTTTCTCAAGGTACAGGGGCACGGAATTGGAAAGTCGCTCGTCGAAGAGGACTACCTCGACACCGCCAAGAACCTGCTCGAGAAGGCCAAGCAGGCGGGCGTGGAACTCGTGCTCCCGGTTGATCATGTCGTTGCCGGGGAGTTCTCCGAGACCGCCGCACCGGAGGCTCTCGATAGCGTGGAGATTCCCGACGATAAGCTCGGCATGGATATCGGGCCGAAGACCATAGCGAAGATTACTGAGATCATCGCCGGCGCGAAGACGGTGCTCTGGAACGGGCCCATGGGTGTGTTCGAGTTCGATGCTTTTGCAACGGGAACACTCGAGATCGCGCAGAAGGTTGCGGCCGCCCAGGCGACGACAATCGTCGGGGGCGGAGATTCCGTCGCCGCGGTCAACAAATTCGGCCTCGCGGAGAAGATCGATCATGTGTCCACCGGTGGCGGGGCTTCTCTCGAGTTCCTCGAGGGCAAGACACTGCCGGGAATCGCGGCGCTTTCGAGCGAAGGGAGTTGATGAAGATGGCACGCACACCGTACATCGCCGGTAACTGGAAGATGCACAAAACCGTTTCCGAGGCGCGAGTGCTGGCGTCGGAGCTCGTTGGCGAGCTCTCTGGAGCATCCGCGAAGCTCATGATCGCGCCGCCGTTTACCGCGCTCTCCGCGGTCGCGCAGGTCATCTCGGATTCCCAGATACTGCTCGGCGCCCAGAATATGGCTCCCGAGGAGTCCGGCGCTCATACCGGAGAGGTTTCAGTCACAATGCTTGCCGATGTCGGTGTAGATGTGGTGATTCTCGGCCATTCCGAGCGGCGCCATGTCTACGGCGAGACCGATGAGCTCATAAACCGGAAAGTGAAGCTTGCACTCGCGAACGAGATGGAGGTCATCCTCTGTGTCGGTGAAACCCTCGAGCAGCGCGAGGCGGACCGCGCGGAGACCGTGGTGCAAGACCAGCTCGCTTCAGGCCTCGACAAAGTCGGCGAAGATCAGCTCTCGCTCGTAACTATTGCCTACGAACCGGTGTGGGCAATCGGCACCGGCCGCACCGCCACGCCCGAGGATGCGGATGCTATCCATCAATTCATCCGGGACCGTTTTTCCGCCATGTACTCGGGTGCGGCTGCCGCGGATATGGTCATTCAGTATGGGGGATCGGTAAAGGCGAAAAATATCGTGGGCTTGATGGAAAAGGGAAATATCGACGGCGCACTTGTCGGCGGAGCGTCGCTGAAGGCCGAGACCTTCGTTCCCATCGCTACCTACGATCGCACGTAAGGCCCCGTAAGCAGGAGATTGTAAATGGGTTTCTTGAGTATAATTTTATTGGTCATCTTCGGTATTACCGCCTTGCTTCTCATTGTTCTCGTTCTCCTTCAGGACGAGGGAGGAGAGGGGCTTGGCGGCATTTTCGGCGGTGGCGGCCAGGCTCAACAAGGCGGTCGACGATCCGGGAACATCCTGACGAAAGCGACCTCGGTTCTCGGAGCGGTATTCCTGGTGACAGCGTTCGCCCTTGCCTGGCTCAACCGAACGCCGGAGATGGGGAACGTGGAGCAGGCTGCGCGGCAACTCGAATCCGACAGCAGTGTCGAATGGTGGCGGACCGAGCAGGATAGCGCGCCGGACACCGACACAGGGCTCGACGGCGGTACCATCGAGCAGCAGGACAACGCAGAACAGCGGGACGACGAGGACCAGTAGGTCCGTCGGTCGGGCTATCACTATGCGAGTTGCGATCGTTTTCTTGCCTCATGGAAACCGCGACAGACTCATGCGCCTGGCTAAGGCGCTCAGCCGCGGCGTAGAGGCGCAGGGGCATGAGGTCGATCTCGTCGACGGCTCTCGTGATGTGAACACGAAGTTGAGCGTCTATGGGTACATTGCGATCGGGACCGAAACAACGAGCTTTTTCGGCGGGAAAATTCCGCCGCGCGTTGCAGAGTTTCTTGGTTCGGCCGGGATGGTCGCCGGGAAGAAATGCTTTGCATTCGTCCCGAAGCGTCCCATCGGTGGCGGAAGGACGCTAAAGCGCCTCATGAACGTGATGGAGCATGAGGGCATGTTCCTGAAATTGTCCGATTCGTTGTCCTCTGTGGAGGAAGCGGAGGAAATCGGCAAAAGACTGAGTATCGGGTGATTCCGCGATACAGTAGGAAGCCGTGCAGACGTACTACGATATCCTTGGGGTGGATCCCTCCTCGTCTCACGAGGACATCAAGAAAGCCTTTCGACGCAAAGCAAAGCAGCTGCACCCCGATGTCACTCGCTCAGATCGCGACGTGGCACGAGTTCACACGCTCATACAGGCGTACGAGACGCTTGGGGATCCGTTGCGACGGGCGGAGTACGACCGTACGCACTTCATTATTGCCGGGCGAGATCGGTTCGACTATCGGGAGTTTCTAAAAGGGCGAACCGACGACCCTCGTAGTCAGTCGAAGTTGATTTTCTTCGATCTGTTGCATAACAGACCCGCCGAGGCGCTTGAAACGTTCGAGGATACGTTCCTCGGATTGCCCGATCGCCTCGAGCCCTACATGGACCGCGAAGATTTCATGGATTGCTCCTTCCTGCTTGCCGAGGAGTACGAGAGGCGCGCGGAGTACCTCGCGGCCTATCGACTACTCGTTCGCGTCGCCGAGCTCGAGTTCGAGCTTGCGTACTTCAGGCATTTTTTCGAAGAGGTGATTCACCGGCTCCGAAGCATTGTCTGCGTAAAGATGCTTGGCCAGGTTGCCAACCATCGCATTATTGTATGCCTGGAGGATTTGATATCCATGGGAATGCCCCGCAAGGATACCGCATTCTTCTTCAAGAAGGCGGCTGAGTTGTATCTCGAGCAGAATGATGCGGACACCGCGGGGGTCTACCTCAAGCGTGGTCTGGAGCTCGACAGTAAGTTGGCCGGAGCAAAGAAAATCCGCGAAAAGATCGCCGGAGTAGCATGACATGAGAATTATGACGATGAAGAGAATTGGCTCTGTGCTCATTCTCATTTTAACGGTATTGGCGCCGGGAGCCGCGCAGGTGCTCGACCAGCCGGTGGCGGTGGTTCGCCTTCATGAGACGGTCAATATTGGACAGCGCGAGATGCGTGAGCAGGAGCGGCTCCTCGAGCGGCAGCTCGGACGTGATCTGACCGCGGAGGATCGGCGTGAGCTCCTGGAGGCTCAGATAAATGAGATCCTCATCACCCAGGCGGCTAACAAGCGAAACGTTCGAGTGAATGAGGAGGAGCTGCAACAGGCCGTTGCGCAGCAACGGGCATCAGTGGGACAGCCCGTCAGCGACACTCAGTTCCGCCGGCTGGTACAGCAGCAGATGGGGCTCTCCTGGGAGGAGTATCGGGAGCAGGTTCGAGAACGCCTGATCCAGGAGAAGTTTATCATGGAGGAGAAGCGCTCAGTCCTCGAAGGCATCCAGGCCCCCAGCGAGCGTGATATCCGCGCCTTCTACGAGGAAAACGCTACGCGCTTTACGAATCCGGCGATGGTACGGTTCCGCCACATTTTCGTCGACACCCGAAACCTCTCAGAGGAGCGTGTCACCGAGAAGCGCGAGCGGGCGCAGGAGCTCTATCGTCGCTTGCAGAGCGGGAACGCGAGCTTCGAAGAACTTATGGACGGATCCATGGACGATGCCTCGTATTCTGCCGGCGACTTCGGCTACCTCATGCGGCAGAGACAAGAGGAGCGCAACCTGCTCGGGCAGGATTTTATCGAGTCCGTATTCGCCCTCGACGAGGGAGAGGTGAGCAACGGTCTTTTGGAAAGTAATGTGGGCTTTCACATCGTAGAGGTTACCGATCGTCGGCAGGCCCGTGTCCTGGAACTGAACGACCCGGTGCTCCCGGGGCAGAGCACGACAGTGCGGGACCAGGTGCGTAACTATCTGCTATCTACCCAACAGCAGCGTGCCTTTCAGCAGGCACTACAGGAGGTGGTTGAGGATCTTCGCGCCCAGGCCGAGGCGGAGGGACAGTTGACTGTCTACGAGGAGAACCTCGACTGGTAACTCATGGGCCTGCGTAGAAAGGGCCGTGTCATCGCGTTTCAGGCACTGTACTTCTGGGATGTCTCCCATCCTCAGGTAGAGGAACTCCTGCGGTTCGACTGGCTCGATGATGCCGCCTCCGGCGACGAGAGCGGTGAACAGTCACGCACATTTGCCCGGCTCATCCTCTCCGGCGTCCTGGAGAATATCGAGAGCGTGGACGAGGCGATACGCCGGCAGCTCGAGCACTGGGATTTTTCCCGGTTGAGCTGGGTGGACCGGGCCATTCTTCGTCTCAGCACCTACGAGCTGCTCTTCACGCGCGACATCCCCCCCTCGGTTACCATCGACGAGGCGATCGGAATTGCGAAAGAGTTCGGGGCCGATGATTCGTTTCGATTCATAAACGGGGTGCTTGACGCCGTGAAACGGGAAAGAAGTGAGGCATGATCCGCCACGAAACCCTAATAGGTGTTCTTTCGATCGCCGTGGGGCTGCTCACCGCTGCGGTTGCGGCTCTTCTCATCATGACCGAGGTGCGAGGAGGCCGAGCCGAGCGAGCCGTCGAGGTAGCGCTTGCTCGCGCCGACCGCAGGATTGAGGAAGGCAATCTTGCGGAGGCCCAAGAAGCGATTTTCGAAGGCGCAGCAGCCGCCCGAACCGCACCACAGTGGCTGTCGCTAACGAAGCGCGCCTATCGCATCGCCGATTCCACGGGGGATCTCATCCCTGCAGCGGACCTCGCCACGCGGGGCACTCGCGCGGCGCCCAATGACCTCGACCTTCGTGCGGTGGCGGTGCATGCTCAGATCCGTGCCGGTCGACCCGAGGAGGCCCTGCTGCTTCTCGAGGATGCGCCGGCAACGACGCGGCTCGATGCGCTGCAAGCCGAGGCGCGTTTGGCCCCCACGATCGATGGTCCTCCGGACGGCGCCAACGACCGCCCCGTCGACGCCGCCTCAGAGGGGCAGTTTTCGGTCCTCGTCGGCCTGGACCGGGAAAGCGCGGCCGCAGACTTCATGGCCGCCTTCGAGCTCACCGGTGCGCCGACTTTCGCCGTAAACGAGGCGCTTCGACTCCTGGAGGCCGGAAAGACCGGCGCCGCTATGAGTGCGCTCGAGGAACGCGATCTCGTGGTCGCGTTTCCCGTACTTTCCGCCTTTCTCGCCTACGACCTCGAAGACTATGAGCGCTACGAAAGCATTCTGCAGACGATGAGCCCCCGCGCCACAGTCACGCCCGAGCAACTCATGCTCCAGGCTGATGTTTCGATGTTGCGCGAAAACTACGCATCGGCGGCGACGGTGTATGAAGAGCTTCGCGAGACGGCGCCCGCGTTTTCTCCCGAGCAGTACTTGAACGCCGCCTGGCTTCGGCGCGAGGATCGGCAGGCCGCACGCGACGTTCTCTCAAGTCGCGGCAATCGCTTCTCCCAGTCCACCGATATAGCACGGGCTGAAATCCTTCTGGCCTATGAGGAAGACCCGGACGCCGCCCGGCGGCGCCTCGAGAGTCGGCGGGGCGAAGTCGCCGAACCGGTGGTCCTCGATACCCTTGCGATGCATCTTTTCGAGCGCCGGCGGGGGTCGGTTGCAGGCGTTGTCTCGCGGTTGTGGATGCTTCTCAACCGCCATCCCGAGAGCGAGCTTCCGGCGCGATATCTCGGCTGGTACCTTGTGACCAGCGGTGACTGGCCGGAGCTCTCTGTGCTTCTCGACCGCAGGTTCGAAACCGGCGAGGAGATCGGCGCCCTTTACGCGGGTATCCTCGCGGTGCGGGACGGGAACTGGTCGCGCGGCCGGGAGCTATTTGGCGCAGAGGAAAACCGCACGTGGCAGGCCGCGTACAATGCCGGGCTGGCAACAATCGGCGCGGGCGCACCTGCTTCCGCCCACACCCATTTCGAGGAGGCGCTGAGTCGGCTCGAGGAGACCGCTTTGGCGCCGCTGATCGGGGCGGCGGCGCTCAGGCGGAATCGCTCCCGTATTCTGGCCGCGGACGGGCTTGCACACGGGCTCCGCGGCAACTACGCTGCGGCGTATCGACGCGCCGCTGAGGCTGTTAAGCTTGATTCGGACAACGTTCGAGCACGATATTTGATGACAAGCTTCGCGGATCGGCTGTAAGCGGATACAGATGAAAGGGACTGAGGTATGATCAAAATTAAGACCGCGAAACAGATCGAAGGAATCAGGGTCGCGTCCGGTATGCTTGTGGAAGTTCTGAGCGCCCTCGAGCAGCGGGTCGCGCCGGGAATAACCACCGCCGACCTCGACCGTGTCGCCCGTGAGATGATTGCCGCTCGGAATGCACGCCCGGCATTTCTCGGCTATATGGGATTCCCTGCGGCGTTGTGCACGTCGGTGGATAGCGCTGTCATTCACGGAATACCCAACGAGACGCCGCTCGAGGAGGGCCAGGTTGTCACCGTGGACTGCGGGGTCGAGTATGAGGGCTACTACAGTGACTCCGCGTTGACGATCCCCGTAGGGCGCGTTGCCGACGATGTGCAACGGCTCATGGGCGTGACAAAAGAAAGCCTGGCCCTCGGCATCGAGCAGGCACGGGTGGGGAACCGGGTCAAGGACATATCCCGCGCCGTTTATGAGCATGTATCGCAGTTCGGCTACGGCGTGGTGCGACCGTACTGCGGCCACGGAGTGGGACTCGACATACACGAGGATCCGCAAATTCCGAATTATGTTGGTTCCGGGCCGAATCCACGCCTCAAGCCCGGTATGGTAGTCGCGATCGAGCCGATGATCAATCTCGGCGGCGACGATATCGACGTACTTGACGATGACTGGACGGTAGTGACGATCGACGGGTCGGTTTCGGCGCATTTCGAGCACACCGTTGCAATTCACAGCGATGGAACCGAGATACTCACGAGCCGCAACGGCGGTGGTGTGTAGCGACGGGGTGTAACAAGCGGCGGAGAGCACGCTATACTGCGCACGCAGCGCGCAATTGGAGGATATATGGCTAGGGGCAAGGCGCTCTACTCACGGAAGTTTTTCCTCGCGAATCTGGTGATGGTCGGCATCATCGTTGGGTTCGCGCTCTCGGTGCTGGTTTTCTCCTGCTCGACGAGACTCGAGCCGGGCGACAGCGCATACGCTCAGCAGCCGGGCACCACGCCGGAAATTGATGCGTCATCTCTTCAAGGCTCGTTTCGCGAGGTTGCTACCGCGGTACTCCCGAGCGTTGTCAAGATTACGGTTGCAGAGAGCGGAGACGGAGACGACCCGGGTAATTTCCCCTGGTTCGAGTTCTTCTTCGGAGAACCCGATGGTGACCAGCCACGTCGTCCGCGCGGACTCGGATCCGGCGTCATCGTAGCGCGGGACGGAGATACATACTACGTCCTCACCAACGATCACGTCGTCGCGAACGGTGATAACATCCAGGTAAGCCTCGACGACCGCCGTGAGCTCGATGCCGAGCTAATCGGAAACGATCCGCGAAAGGATCTTGCCATGGTCGCCTTCGAGCACGAGGAGGATATCCCCATAGTGCGCCTCGGTGACTCGGACGCTCTCGCGGTGGGCGACTGGGTGCTTGCTGTCGGTAGTCCCTTCGGGTTGCAGTCGACGATTACGGCAGGCATCGTGAGCGCTGTGGGACGACGCGGCGGGCCCCAGGGAAATATCAGCGACTTCATTCAGACGGACGCCGCCATAAACCAGGGAAACTCCGGTGGTGCGCTCGTGAATCTGCGAGGCGAGGTAGTCGGGATCAATACCTGGATCACCTCCCAGACAGGCGGGAGCATAGGTCTCGGGTTTTCCATCCCCATCAACAACGCAAAGTCTGCAATCTCCGACTTTATCGAGTCCGGCGAAGTGCAGTACGGCTGGCTGGGAGTGAGCATTCGCAATCCCTCGCCGGTGCTGGCAGCTGACATGGATATCGAGGATCAGGAAGGGGCGTTCGTCTTCCACGTCTTCGAGGATTCCCCCGCCGACGAGGGCGGCATCCAGCCTGGTGACTTTATGAAAGCAATCAACGGCACGCCCGTGGAGAACGCTGATGACTTCATACTGCGAGTCGGAGACCTCGTCGAGGGCGAGGTCGTGGAGTTTGATCTCGTTCGCCTCGGAGAGCGGCAAACCATCGAGGTCACGATCGGCCGCAGGGCCGACGAGGATACCATCGCGCAGCAGAGCCCCCGCGCCTGGCCGGGTATGAGTGTGCTTCCGCTGACAGACCAGGTGCGCTCCCAGGCGGATATAGAGAGCTCCTCCTCCGGCGTGCTCATCATCAACGTGGAAAGTCGCACTCCCGCGGCGGCGGCTGGTTTCCGCCGCGGCGATATCATTACGAGTATGAACGGTTCGCGCGTGCGCTCGGTCATGGATTTCTATCGCGAGCTCAACGACGAGGGTGTCGACGAGGTAGAGTTTACCTACGAGCGTGACGGTGAAGAAAGCACCGTCTCCATCGTTCAATGATGCAAGTCGAAAGTGAGGTTTCATGGCCGAAATCAAGAAAGAGTTTCTCCCGTACGATCTGGTGCGGAACAATGCGCTGAAGCTTGCGCACCGTATCCATCAGGCGGGGTTCGTGCCGGATGTGATCTACGTGAGCCTTCGCGGTGGCGCCTATCTCGGGAACGTGATAAGCGAGTACTTTAAGTTCGTACGGCGAACCGGCAGGCCGGTGCTGTATGCGGCCGTTGTCGCACGCTCGTACTCCGATATCCACGAACACGACCAGGTAATGGTCGATGGATGGACCTACGACCCCGACTACCTGCGCAGCGGTGACCGCGTGCTGCTCGTCGACGATATTTTCGACTCCGGACATACCATCAATCACCTCGTCAATATCATCATGCGCAAGGGCATTCCCCGGCAGGACGTCAAGATTGCGGTTCATGACTACAAAATTCGAACGTTCAGCGACGAGCGCCTGCCCATTCATCCCGATTATTTCTGCCGCAAACACGAAATATCGCAGCCGGAAGATGACAGCTGGGTCCACTACCTCAGCCACGAGCTCGTCGGCCTGACCGAGAACGAGATAGAGATCAATTACGCTGCCGATAAGGAAGTAGTGGAGATTCTCAAAGAAATACGATGAAGCGCCTCCTGCTCGTCCCGGCTCTGTTTGCGTGTCTATCCGTCGTGTGCTTCGCTCAGAGCGAGTCCGCCGCCTCACTCTTCGATACGCCCGCGGGGCGGTACGAGAAGAATGTCCTGCTCTCGCTTCGCGACGCGGCCACCGAGTCTTCGCCCACGCGCCGATCCTCTGCGGGCGGCGATCGTTATCTCGAATACCGTGTTTCGGGGGTGGGCTCCTCGGACTTCGTCGGCTACGAGGGTCCGCTTCGCCTCAGTGCGCTCCGCGGCGAAGAGCGCGCTTATCGGGTGACCGCCCGGATCATCGAGAGCGGGGAGATCCTTCGGGAGGAAGAGGCCCGCTACACGATAGATCGCCGCCTGCCACCCGCACCCGAAATATCCGCGCTCTCCGGCTTTTATCGCAAGTCTGTCGAAATCGGCTTTGAGCCCCCGCCGGGCGCCACCGTGTACTATGCACTCGACGGGCCCGAGTTTACGGCCTGGGACGGGAATGACATCCCTCTTGACGGTGAGGCGGGCGCGCGTGTGGAATACCTCGTGGAGGCGTTCTCACGTTTTGGAGACGGTCCGGCCGGCCCTGTCTCCTCGCGTAGAATTATCGTGGATCGTGTTTCTGCCGAGCCTTCGGATATCAGAATTGGGAGTCCGCTACCGGGCTCGTGGGCCAACCCGCAGATCCTCTACATCGAGGATGAGGGGTTCGCCGATATCCGCTACACAACCGATGGAAGCGATCCTTCTCAATCGGGCACCGTCTATGACGGCCCCGTGACCCTGCAAACCGACGGCATTGTGGTGCTGCGAGTGCGCGGAGTAACCGAGGGCGGACAGGTATACAACCAGAGCCTCGAGTTCAGCGCGGGCTCGCGGCGGCTCCTCGGGGTGGAACAGGGGGTCCGCACCGAGTCCTTTGAGCTGGCGCCGCCCTCGGACGGGGTATACAGGTACCGACGCTCGCCATCCGATGCGGCTTCCCCGTTTTCCCGCCGGGTTCCGCTGACGGTGCAGCGCGGAAGCCGGCGGGGGGCGGAAATTCTGGTCGATGGCCCATTCGATCGGGGGGAGGAGGCTGCCCCATTTCGGTACTTCTTTCTTCTCGACGGGCGGTTTCCGACGCCACCGGATGTCACCATAGATACGGACGGACGGGATGCCCTGGTGAGCATGACCGGCAGCCGCGGCGCGGTGGTTACCTACGAGCTGCGAATCGGCGACCGCACCGTCTCCGAGGGAAACTACGACGGCCCGATCGAGGTAACTCTCCCGGCCGGGCAAGAGTCCGGAGAGCTCGAGGTGACGGCCGTGTCGTCCTACCGCGAGAGCAGTGTCAGCGAGCCCGCTACAGTGCGTCGGCAATTCGATACCGCTCCGCCGGCTGTTCCCGCACTAACGTTGCCCGGGGACGCCGACGGTGCCGAGCACGGCGGGGACGCGGGAGGTGACGGGGCCGACGGTGCGCCCGCTGCGTCGATTCCTCTTTCGGTTCGTGCGGACTCACAGAGCACCGTGCTCTACGAGCTTGCCTTCGGCTCCGAACCTACCGAACCAGGCGCGTTCTCTCCGCATCTGGGCACGGGTTCGCCCGTTCTCGCGCTGCCGCACGGCATGGAGGGCCGGGCGTTCATTCGCCTGCGGGCTCGAGACGCCGCGGGAAACATGTCTGCAAGCAGCCCGGTGTACCAGATCGAGCTTGACGCACTGCCGCCGCAGCCGCCGCGCATCACCATCGAGAGCAACGTGGCCCGGCTCGAGGGCGAAGGCACGATGTATTACACGCTGAGCGCCTCGGGAAACGGGGGGGAGTCCCCGGCCTACGCTCGCTACGAGTCGCCCCTGCGGCTCGGCGGACGTTCGGGTGAGAGGTTGCGCTACGAGCTAACTGCATACGCCCAGGACGAAGTGGGAAACAGAAGCCGCCCGGTCACGGTTTTCGAGGAGGTCGACCGTCGCATCCCACGGGTCCCGGCCGCGGTATCGGTTACCGACGGGGCACACTACGCCGCGCCCGAGGTTCGCTTCCAGGTCTCGGGGGGCGCCGAGGATCTTATTCTGCATTACACCGCCACCACCGACGGGAGCGAGCCCCCGGAGCCGACGCCCGAGGACGCACGGGTACCCGGGAACGGGGTTGTGTTCACCTCAGATGAGGAAACGGAGGTGCCGATCTACCTTAAAGTGGTTCCGCGCTTCGCGGGCTCGGAGGTTACCGGACGCGCGCAAGAGATACGCTTTTCCATCGATCGGCGAGCGCCGGAGCTTCCCGCACTCTCCGGCATCGAGCCCGGTGGGGCGTATCCGGCGCCCCGGCGACTCGAGCTCGAGCCGGCGGATCCTGAGGCAGACGAGATCACCGTGGTCCTCCGTGAGATCGTCGGCGAGGGAGATGAAGTCGAGTCGCGGTTCCGCTACAGCGAGCCTGTCCTCCTCGCAGGCCGCGACGGCCAGGAGACCCTGTACGAAATCGATCTGCGCGCGAGCGATCCCGCCGGCAACACCCGCGCCGTCGAGGAGCCGATCCGCGTTCTCATCGACCGAAGCGCGCCGGAGGTCGGCAAGCTCATGGTCTCCGGAGAGGAAGGCACCTCCATCTTCGGCATGGCAAGCAACGGGCCGGTCGTAGTTCGCGTACCCTCCGATCGGGTGATCCGCTATGAGGTCACCGAGGATGGCTCCCCGCCTGCTCCGGTCAGCCCGTCGTCACCTCGTCTCGGCGAAAGCCTGCGCCTTTCGGGTCGATCCGACGGCGAGGTTCTCTACAGGGTTGCCTATCGAAGCGAGGATGCTGCAGGAAACCTCTCCCGGAAGACGGAAAGCCTCGTGATGGAGGTGGACCGTCGCTCGCCGTCACCCCCTCAACCACCGTCCATCCGCGTGGCGGAGGATGGTCGATCGGCCCGGCTGGCGTGGAGCGCCGAGCCCGGGCTGCGGACAGGATTTCGCATTGTTGATGATGGTGACGGCGCCTTCCGCCGCGCAGACGAGATAAGCGAAGTTTCGTTCCCAGCGGGAGAGACTCGCATGACCGTCGAGGCTATGCAGGTAGATGAGGTCGGAAATCGCAGTGAGTCCCGCCAATTCGATATACGGGGTTTTACGGTAAGCCGGCGGCCCCAGCTCAGCGGTGTGCGGTCGGGCGCAACCTACGGGGATACGGTCGTGCTTCGACGCGGTACCTCTGACGCCACCGTGCGCTACGAGGTTGCAACCGGTGAAGCAGCGCCCGATGCCCCTACGCGCTTTTCCGAGGAGCTGCCGGACACTCTCCCATTCGACGTCTCCCCGGGCGAGACCCTGCGCTACACGATTCGCGCACGTGCCTTCAATGAGGACGCACGCCCGTCGGAAGTGGTAGAGCTCTCCTTTACGATGGATAGAGCGCCACCGGCGCCGCCCGAGCTCGTGAATGCCCGCTCGGGGGACTTCTACACCGGAAGCCGCGTGGTGGAGCTCGAGGCGCCCGAGGGTGAGATACGGTACAGGCTCTCGCTCGTGCAGGAAGAGGCCGGCGACTTTCGGCCCTATGAGGGCCAGGTGATGTTGGACGCGGTGCGAGGGCGGCTCGCGCACTATCAGCTGGAGGCCTACGTGGTCGACGAGGCGGGGAACCGAAGCGGAACGCCCCGCGTGTGGGACCTCTACATCGATCAGGAAATCGTCTACGTCTCTCGAGATGCCCTGGCGGGCGACGACACCGGCGCGGCCGGGGACGGAGGCGGGGACGGCGACGTGCCCCGAAACGGCGGCAGGGACGCCCCGTTCTCCAGTCTCTCCGAGGCCGTGGATTTCGCCCTTTCACGAGAACGTCGGACCATATTCGTCTCGGGTGGAAGCTATCAGGTATCCGTGCCACTTCGGGTGGATGGGGACCTGAGCATACAGGGCGGTCTCAGCGCCGAGACCTGGCGCCGGGCGGACGACGAGGTCACCGAGATAGTGACCTCCGACAGCTTCCGCGGATCTGCGCTCTTTGACGTGCAGGACGCCTCGCTGACCCTTGAGCGTCTCGATGTGACCGCAGACGGGATGGTCGCGCTGACTGCAGAGGGCAGCACGATCTTCATGCAGGGCGTTTCGATGAGCTCCGAGGAGGCGCCGCTGACCCTGCGCTCGGTCGATTCCACCGTCGAGGCCCGGAACAGTGATATTCGGGCGCGCCAATTGGTCGGAGATGCGGCGGTGTCCCTCGCAGGAAGCTCTGTTTCTCTGCAGAGCGTGACCATCACGGCTGAGAGCGCGGGCGGTGATTACGCGGTGGTTCTCGCCGACCGGAACAGCGAGCTTGAGATTCGAAACGGAAGCGTGACCGCGGGGGCGGGTCGTCGATCTGCCGCAGTAAGAGTCGACGAGAGTGTTGCGAGCATCCAGAACAGCGAGCTCAGTGCCGGGGCGGCCCGTGAGAGCAGCAACGTAGTTCGCGCTCGCGGGAGTGACATTCTGCTGCGGGACAACCGCATTGCGGCGTCCGAGGGGGCGTCGATCAGCACGGCAATCAGCGCCAGTGACGGTGAGCTCCGCCTCGAGGGAAATACCGTCGAGGTAGCGGGTGACCGCGGCGCAACGGGTCTCTTCGCCCGTGGCAGCCGGATTACGGCATCCCGTAATGCTTTTCGTTCGGGGGAGACTTCCGAGTTTCTTCATATCGTGTCTCTGCGGGACGTCACCGCGACACTCGATACCAACCTCTTTCTCGGCGGTCGAAGTCGCGAGGTGATCGTGGGACGGATCGTGGGCTCGGAGACCTCGTGGTACAACAACACCATCCGCGGCGGCGTCGGATCACGATTCACTCAGGGCTTCAATCTCAACGGTTCTTCGCTGGCCACGCTGGTCAACAACGTCGTCTTTCATGCCGGCGAAGGGACGGGCACAGCCGTCTACGCCAGCGAGGATGTTCGGTCGCTCGAGATCACTGCAAATGCCTTTGCGGGGTGGGACG
>JAAAOR010000090.1 GCA_009908735.1 Spirochaetota bacterium
GGTAACTGCGGCGTTCATACCCGCGTCGAGGAAGCTTTGGACTTCCTCCTCGCGGGCGTAGGCCGTCAGCGCAATGATCGGGATATCCGAGTTCCGGCGAATGCGGCGGGCCGCTTCCACGCCGTCGACACCGGGCATCTGTATGTCCATGAGGATCACGTCGAACTCGGCCTGCTCGGTTGCCTGGAGAACCGCGGTGCCGTCGGCAGCCGTACTCACCTCGTGTCCCTCGCCCTCGAGGAACTTCTCCAGGTACATCCGATTGATGGCGTTGTCCTCGGCGACGAGGATTCGCAGGGGACCAGCGGCTCGGGCGGTAGCCGCGCTGCCGGTTTCACCGTCGACCGACGGCTCGCCGGGCTCCGGCTCACCGGCCTCCCATGGCACGGTCCCGGCGGCCTCGGGACCGTCGGCGTCATCGGTCTCGGCGCCCCCGACGATCTCTGTCGGCACATCGAACCAGAAGGTACTACCCTCACCTGGAGTGCTCTCCACGTGGATTTCGCCCCCCATGAGCTCCACGAGCTGTCGGGAGATCGCAAGTCCGAGACCGGTCCCTTCGAACTCCTTCTGATAGGAGCTGTCCACCTGGTAGAAACTCTCGAACACCCGCGGCAACGCTTCCCGCGGAATCCCCAGCCCGCTGTCGGCAACCGAGACGCGAAGGACCGCTGCCTCGGCGTGCCCCGCGGCGGACACCTCGGGGTGCACCTCGGCGAACTCGCCGGCCAGCTCGGCGCGCACGCGAATCTCCCCTTCGGATGTGAACTTCACCGCGTTCGCGAGCAGATTGTGCAGAACCTGCTGCAACCGCAGCCGATCGCCCTTCATTAACCGTGGCAGCCCGTCACCATATTCTATGCGGATGGGCACTCCGGAGCCCCGATCGGTATGGCTCACGAGTTTCACGGTGTTCGAAAGGAGCTCACGAGGATCGATCTCGTCGTTGCTCAATACAATCCGCCCGTCCTCGAGCTTCGAAAAATCAAGCAGGTCGTCCACGATGCCGAGGAGCGAGCGCCCCGAATCCTCGATCGCACGCGCGTAATCGCGTTGCTCCTCGTCGAGCCTGCCGCGTGCGAGCACCCGGGAGAGTCCGATAACCCCGGTGATCGGTGTGCGCACCTCATGGCTCATGTTGGCAAGAAAGCGTGTCTTGGCCTCATTCGCCTCGGTCAGCTGAGCTCTCGTCTGCTCGAGGTCACGGACTTTCTGCCTGAGCTCCCGTGTCTTCTCTTCCACTTCCTGCTCTGCGCGCTGATGTGCCTCGAGAAGCTGCGTGTATCGGGTGTTGAGCGAATCGCGGAGCGCATTTATGGCGGCGGCCACCTCGTCGAGCTCATCGTACGACCCGGTATCGGCCGGAGCTGAATGGAAGGAAAGCGATCGGCGTTCGAACTCGGTGTCGAAGCTGCGGAGGTAGGCGGTGATGTCGAGAACGCGGGTGACCACAAGGCGATGGAAGGCTGCATAGAGGACGAACGCTGCGGCAAGCATCCCGAGAATCGGATAGAGAGAGCCGAGGAGCCCCAGCGAGAACGCAGTGCTCCGGACCTGGTGGCGGTCGGCGTAGATGCGGAGGCTTCCGAGATCCCGCACCACGCCCTCATACTCCCGTCTCAGTCGAAACGTCCGTGCGGGCTCGCGATCGGCCGGGGCCCGCCCCGAGGCGGCGACCACACCGTTGTGATCCCTCACTTCCAGATAAGACAGCGTGGGCTCACGGGCAAGACCGGTCAACTGCGCCTCGAGCATGGCCAGGTCATACACCCACAGGGAATTGGCCAGAGGCTCGAGCTCACGTTCGCCGATGCTGTTCATGAGCGCCTCGAGGCGTTGTTCCTGCTCAACGTAGGCGACACCCAGGCTCGCAATCGCGCTCAACAGTACGATTACCAGGCCGACCGCAACGAGGCGTCGGAGAATCTTCTGCACAATTGTGTTGCTGCGCACGGGGCGCCGCCGCTTGTCAGCGCACATTCGGCAGGTCCAGGGTCACTGTATAGATGCGATCGAACGTTCCGTCCGCCTTCATTTCATCGAGCGCTGCCGTAAGCGCCAGGACGTAACGGGCATTTCGTCTGTGCACATAGGGGTAGAGACTCACCGAGGCAAGCGGCGGCTCGTGGATTCGAATGTCCTCGATACCGAGCTCGGCGGCCATCAGTGTTCCGTCGAGACGTGCGTTGAGAACTACGTCGGTTCGCTCGCGTGCAAGTAACTCGAAGGCCCGGCGGGTCGAGTCCACCGCCACGGCCGATTTCGCCGCGGTGGCGTTATTCTCGAAGATCTTCCAGCCACGGACATAGGTGATGTTGTGCGCTGCGAGGTCGCTCCAGGAGGAAATGGGCGCCACTCCGCGCCGCGAGAAGGCGACGAAATCGCGGGACTCGATACTTGCGGACCGAATGCGCACGAGGTGATGATACATGCGCTCCATATTCTCAACGCGGGCGACCACCCCGTCGACGAAGCCGGCGTTTGCATCGGAAAGCGCGCGCTCAGCCGGGAGATTGCGGAACGTAGCCTCTATTCCGATGCGCCGGCAGGCCTCGGCGAGGAGGCGTTCGAGGATACCGGGGTAGTCGTCACTGGAGTACGGCGGCGAGTAGCTCGACGCGAACACGAGCGACTCGGCCGGCAGTAGCGCGACTGAGGCGGCGAACAGGATGGCTGAGAGAGAGGCAAGACGGATCATGGGGCCAGCACCAATGCCCCACAATAAACCAATATGTCAATTAAGGCAAGAAAAACCCGCTCCGCTTACACCAGTCCCTGGTCGAGCATGGAATCGGCCACTCTCACGAAGCCGGCTATGTTGGCGCCTGCCATATAGTTCTCCGGTTCGCCGTGCTTCTCGGCGGCCTCCCGACTCGCCACGTAGATCCTGTGCATGATCCGCTGCAAACGCGCGTCGACCTCTTCAAAGGTCCAGTTCATGCGGAACGCGTTCTGGCTCATCTCCAGCCCGCTCGTCGCCACACCGCCCGCATTGGCAGCCTTGCCGGGGCCGTAGAGCACCCTGTTCGCGAGGAATACCTCAACGCCCTCCGGCATCGTCGGCATGTTGGCTCCTTCACTGACGACCGTGCAGCCGTTTTTCACGAGCGCTTCGGCGTCCTTCTTGTCGAGCTCGTTCTGCGTTGCGCTGGGGAAGGCCGCATAGCATGGCACGTTCCACGGCCGCTCGCCCTCGAAGTACTCGACTTTGTACTCCTCGGCGTACTCCCGGATACGTCCGCGCCGCAGATTCTTGAGCTCCATGATGAAACCGAGCTTCTCCAGATCGATGCCGTCGGGATCGTAGATATAGCCGTTCGAATCGCTGATAGCCACCGTCTTCGCGCCGATCTCGGCAAGCTTTTTCACCGTATACTGTGCGACGTTGCCGGAGCCACTGACGACGCAGGT
Source organism: Spirochaetota bacterium (assembly GCA_009908735.1). The sequence goes on from JAAAOR010000090.1 coordinate 3,412, forward strand.
CTTTCCTTCGAGGGTTTCGCCGCGCCCGGCGAGCATCTCCTGGGCGAAATAGACACTGCCGTAGCCGGTCGCCTCGGGTCGCACCAGGGATCCGCCCCAGTTCAGGGCCTTGCCGGTGAGAACACCGCTGAAGTTGTTGCGTATGCGCTTGTACTGGCCGAAGAGGTATCCGATCTCGCGGGCGCCGACGCCGATGTCACCGGCCGGGACG
>JAAAOR010000093.1 GCA_009908735.1 Spirochaetota bacterium
AAGTGAAACAGATTGTGCAGGTCGATCTGCCAGTACATCTCCGTGTAGAGGCTCAGCGGCAGGTTGATCCGGGCAAGCTCACGTGCCAGGCCCTCGTCAAGGAGCTCCTCGTAGGAGCCGTATGCACGTTCCTGCTCGGCGCCCAACCTGTCGGCGATGGCCTGCTGCATTTCCGGCGAGACCGCCTCGACCTTCCGGCCCTGGCGGTTGTCCTCGCTCTGAAGCGCGATGTTGCCGCCCTCGGGTACGTAGAACTCGGAGGTCATGACGCTGTAGCGCCCTGAGATCTCGTTGACCCGCGCGGTACGGTGACGAATCCACTGCCGGGCAACGAAAATGGGTAGTTTGACGTGAAAGGTGAGGACCACCTGCTCGAAGGGGGAGGTGTGCTCATTGCGCATCAGGTACCTGATGAGCCCCCGGTCCTCGCGGAAGGTCTTGGTGCCGGCGCCGTAGGAGACCCGCGCCGACTGAACGATTCGCTCATCGCCGCCGAGATAGTCCACCAGACGCATGAAGCCCTTGTCGAGTACGCGAAACTCCCGGTCGAGAATTTCCTCGGCCGCAGGAACGACGCTGTGTGCCATGTTGCTGTCCTCCCCTCTCGTTGGGAAAAGGATAGCAGCTCCCGCGGCCTTAGTCCAAGGCAGAGGCGATGCGCACACGCTCGGAGCGCCACGCAACTTCCTGTAGCGCGTTTCGCCTGACCACGTAGTAGCGCTTCCACCGCGGGTCGATATCGCTTCGGATGAGCTCGTCGAGGCGTCGCACCACCATTCCGTGCTCGGGATCACGATAGTTTGCCGCAAGCAGGGGATCATGACGGAGGACGAGGCGCTCCTGCCCGTCGTCGCCGGGCTCCCAGCGGGCGCGTACACGGAAAAGGGGGGTGTCACCGGTGTGAGCCCGCGTGGTTCCCGCGTGCTCGGGCCCGAGACGCCATGTCTGCCCCGAGATGAAGTTCCCGGTGGAATGCAGGATGAGGGCCGGACTGCTGTCCGCCCGCTCGACAAAGCGCCAGGGCTGCACGACATGGGGATGATGCGACCACACGACATCCGCACCGGCGCGGGCCAGCTGCTCGAAGAAGGCCACCTTCGCCGGATCGGGTTCCAGGGCATACTCTCTTCCTCCGTGATAGGACACGATGAAGAGATCGAACCCCAGCGCTCGAAGGGAGACCCACTCCGCGAAGGCTGCCGCCGCGGCGGTGTCCCGGTAGTCGACGAGCTGTACGAGCTCCCGTCCCTCCGCCACGTTGAGCATCTGCGTGACCGCGACGAATCCGATTCGACGCCCGCCGGCACGAAGCTCGGTTACCGCGAGCTCCTCCCCGCCGTGTTGCCGGGTTCCATTCGATGCAAGCCCATGACTGGCGGCCAGCAGAGCCAGAGCGGATCGTGTCTCGCCGACACCGCCGGCTCCCCAGTCGGTGACGTGGTTGTTGGCCAGCGAAAACACATCCACCCCGGCATCCACCGCCGCCCGCGCATACTCGGGGTGAACGTTGAAGCGGGGGTAGCTCGCGTAGGGCCGGGACGATACGACCGGCGTCTCGAGATTCGCAAAGGTCACATCATCGGCCTGGAGCTCGCCACGCACGTCGTCGTAGATGCGCGCGTAATCGGCCATGGAGAAGTTCACCGTGTGGGCCATGATGTCGCCGAGAAAGGTCAGCGAGAGCTCGCCTGCCTCGTCCGGCTCGGGGGGCTCGGCCGGCCCCCGGTCTGCGTCCGGTTGCGCAGCGGCCCCCGGCTGCCCCGGGGCGCCGGCCGCCGCGCCGGTGTCGGTGGCGGCGAGGCGGTCCGGGGTCTCCCCTGCCGGCGACAGCACCAGCATCGCAACGAAGGCAAGGATCACCAGCGCGGGTGGTATCGTCAGCAGCGGGAGATCGAGCGGAATCAGGTAGCGTTTGAACAGCAGACGACTCACCCGATGATTATCGGGTGAGTTTTCGGGCCGTGTCCAGTGTCGCACCGCCCCGAATTAATGTATGTTACCTCCCGAGCTATGAGAGCATCGAGCATCATTGTCACGGGACTGATCATCATGAGCATATTCACCGCGGTCGGCCGGGCGGAGGCCCAGCAGGACCTCGTACGCGTGTACGGAGAGCGAAACGAGGAGGACGGCTACGACTTCTTCGCCGACAGTGCGCACGTCATCGAAACGTATGTGACGGTGGACTTTCGAAGCCTCACCAATCTCGAGGCCGATTTCGATCTTCCATACAGCCGCACACTCGAGCCGGGCGCGGAGCGGGTGTATCTGTTCACCCTCGAGCTCGACGATCCGAAAAGGCGCCGCGGCTACAGCGTCTCCTACTCGTTCGCGCGCGGTGATCCCGCCGAAGCCGATCACGACGACTCACACCGCTACCTGTTCCCCTTTGCACACGGGTCAAAGCACCGCGTCACGCAGGGCTATCAGGGCGAGTTTACTCACTTCGGGGAGAACGAGTATGCGATCGACTTCGATCTCGAGACAGGCACGCCGGTGCATGCGGCACGCGGCGGGCGCGTGGTGGAGGTGAAGGAGGACTCACGTATCGGTGGTCCGTCGGCCCGGTACGGCGAGCATGGAAACTACATCCTCATCGCCCACGATGACGGGTCCTTCGCCAACTACGTCCACCTGCGGCCACGGGGGAGCATCGTCGATGTGGGAGACCGCGTGGTCGCGGGCCAGCACATCGGCTTCAGCGGGAACACAGGACGCAGTGCCGGTCCCCATCTTCATTTCGATGTTCGCATCCCGCTCGAAGACGGGACGATGCAGTCCATTCCGGTCGTGTTTCGCGGACACGCAGGCTCCGTCTCGGCGGAGGAGGGCCGCTACTACTACGCGCGCCATCCCGGCGGAGAGCCCTTCGAGGCCGTCTTCGGCCGGGACCTCGCCGCCGCGGACTTCGAGTCCCACAGTGCCGAAGTTCCGCTCAACCGTGCGGTGGAGTTTCGCACCGAGCGCGTGGACGCGACCTATATCGCCTTCATTCGAAACGGCTACGATCGGGCAGTTGATGTGACGATGACCGTCTCGGGCCGCGGCGTCGCCGCAACGACGGACCTTCCGAAGCGGATGCGCGTTCCCGCGCAGACGGAGCGCTTCTTCACGCTCATTCGGCCCGAGCCCGGCGCACGAGAGCTTCGCTACAGCCTGCAGGTACTCGAGGCAACGCTCGCCGCGGAGTGACAGCCGGCGGAGCAGCTCAACCGTCGTCGCCGACGTAGTCCGCAAGATGGGGAAGCGCCGCCCCGAAGCTCTCCTCGATGATCCAGCGCGCGATGTCCAGCACCGGCACCGGGCTCCCGTCGATCAGGGTCGAGTCCGAAGTTGCAAGCAGATCCGTCTCTCGCAGTTTCAGCGCCTGATCGGCTGAGCGTACGAGCTGCAGCTCGAGCCTGCCCTCGAGGTCCGCCCAGGCCTCCCGGGCCGTGCCGATGTGATCCTTGCTGTAGGTCACCGGCTCGTCGAAGTACACCGCAATGAGGCTCGCGCGGAGCGCCCGGAAACACTCGCCGAGCTCCGAGACCGCGCGCCGGTAGTCTTCCCCGGCGCGGATCCGGCGTGCGGGGTTTCCCGCATCGCGCAGGTATCCGTCTGTGGCAATGAAGGTCGTGCGCCCCTGCAGATAGTTCACCACCGTGAAGAGGACGTTATGTCCGTCGACCGTAATCATGGCACCCGCCGGGACGGCCGAAGGCTCCATCGCGCGCCGACGGCGGGCCTCGGCACGAGCCCGCGAGACGACGCCCCGATAGAGAATGTTTCGGTCGGTTCCGGAGAGTCGGTGTCTGTCACCGACGAGCTTCAGCACACCCTTCACCGGATAGCCCCGCTCCGCGAAAAGCGCGTAGTCAGCGATGGCCTGCCTGAGTGCCGGCCGTATTCCGTCGTCGGAGCTCATTGGAAGAGAAAGATCATCTCGGGTCCTTCTTCCAGGGGACGACGGTCATAGTAGCCGTATTCACCTCGAATTGAGAAACCGGATGCGGCGAGTCGCACCTGCATCTGGTGCGGGAAATAGTACTTGAGGGCGAAGGGGTCGCCCACGCTCTCGCGGCGGCCGTCGGCATGCTCGACGTGAAAACTCACTTCCGAGTGGATGACCTGTTCGTCGTGGTTTATCCCGAGCCCGGTGCGCATGCGGGTGATCACCTCGCCGGTCTCCGGCATGCGACGCACCCAGTCGACCTGCTCGCCGACCCAGCTCGCGTCGGGCTCACCGTGGACGGCAAAGAGGTCGATAACGGCCGTGCCGCCGGGCAAGAGGTGTCGACGGATGCCGGCAAGCGCCCCGGCTATCTCCTCCTCGTCGGTGAGGGCCTGGAAGGATCGAAACGGCACGATGACGAGGGGAAACCGCCGCTTCACGTCGAAGTCCGCCATGTTGTCGCGATGGAGGTGGATGCGACGCGAAATCTCCATCGGCAACCGATTGAGCTTCGACTGCAGCACCCCGAGCATCTCTCGAGAGAGATCGAAGCCGTAGACCTCGTATCCGGCGCGGGCAAGCGGAATGGTCACGCGCCCGGTGCCGCAGGCAAGCTCGAGGATCGGTCCTCCCGTTTCGGCGGCGAGCTGCAGGTAGAACTCCACGTCCTGGTGCGGATACCAGGCAAGGTCGAGGTCATAGAACCGGGAGGTCTGTCGGAAGAGGTTTGGCTGTTGTTGTAATCGCGGACTTCTCATTGTATCCCCCACAGACGCTACTGCCGCATCATTCGAGCCGGGCCTCCAGCACCCGCCAGCTGACCTCGCCGCCGGGTTCGAATGTGTACTCCAGCAGCATCCCGCCCTGGACGTGTCCGTCGGTGAACTCAGCGTAGACCCAGCGGTCGGAGAGGATGTGGATGCTCTCGGGTTCGTAGAAGTCCATGGTCCCGCCGAGCTGTCCCTCGAAGGGGATGAGCTCCTCGCGGTCCATGAGGTCGCCCTTGAGGCGCGCGGCGAGCTCCTGCGGCGCCTGTGCCGGATAGCTTCGCCGGACCTGCGGGCCGCGCGGGGTCTCGATTTCACCTTCGCCCGCCGGCGCGTCGCCGCGAGTGACCAGCACGCTGATGAGCACTGCAAGTGCCACCGCCACGAGTGCATTCAATACGGCAAGCAGAACGACGCGTCCGTTCATCCCGCCCATGATACCGCCGGCGGCCCGATTTCGGCTACCGGGCGGTGGACGAAGGGCGTGAGAAGCTCGACGAGCTGCTCGTGCTCGATGAGGAAGCCGTCGTGGCCGGCGTCGGAGCGGATGACTCCGTACTCGGCGCCGGGGATGGCGCGGGCGAGCTCGAGCTGCTCATGCGCGGGGTAGAGGACATCGGAGCTCACGCTCAGCACCAGCGCCGGCTGCCGGATGCGCGAGAGCACCTCGCGGCAATCTCCGCGGTCGCGGCCGACGTCGTGGGTGTCCATGAGCCGGGTCATCTCGATGTAGCAGTTCGCATCGAAGCGATCGACGAGCTTGTGGCCCTGATAGTCGAGGTAGCTTTCGACCTCGAACCGCGGCTCCTCCTCGTCCGTACGCCGTCGCCCGAAGCGCTCGGTGAAGGACGGGCTGCTGCGGTAGGAGATCATGGCGAACTGCCGGGCAAGGCCGAGGCCGCTTCGCGGCTGCTCGCTGTACTCGCCGCCCTGCCAGGCCGGGTCGGAGGTGATGGCGGCCCGCTGCGTGGCGCTGATCCCGATGCACCACGGCGAGTGCTTCGCGGTGCTTCCGATCGTCACGATCGAACCCACGAGCCCAGGGTACATGATGGCCCACTCGAGCGCCATGTGCCCGCCGAGGGAGACGCCGACCACGCTGTGGATGCGGCGGATTCCGAGGGCATCGACGAGACGCTTGTGGGCGTGCACCGTGTCGCGAATTGTTACCGCCGGAAACTCCCGCGGTGAGCGTCCCTCACGCCGGTAGGTCAGCGGGCTCGTCGATCCGTACGGCGAGGCGAGGGAGTTGATGCAGACGATGAACTGCTTCGTCGGATCGAGGGCGCGCCCCTCGCCGAGGAGACCTCCCCACCATTCGGAGATGTCGGAGTTCGCGGTGAACCCGTGTGCCACGATGACGGCGTTGTCGCGCTCCTCATTGAGCTCGCCCCAGGTGTTGTAGGCAAGCTCGAGCGGGGAGAGCGTCTCCCCGCTTTCGAGCTGCAGCGGCTCGGAGGCCGTCCAGAACTCGCCGGTGTGAAAGGCATGGTATCTCTCGATCATAGCTCAACTCCTCGCCCCCTGCGGCGCGAGCGCGCGCGAGAAAGCCCGGTCGAAGTCCGCCTTGATGTCCTCTATGTGCTCGATACCCACGGACACGCGGATCATCTCGGGGCGCACGCCTGCCGAGATCTGCTCCTCCTCTTCGAGCTGTGAGTGCGTCGTGGAGGCCGGATGGATCACCAGGGTCTTCGCGTCACCCACGTTGGCAAGGTGGCTTGCAAGCTCGACCGAATCGATGAAGCCGCGGCCTGCCTCCGTGCCACCGCGAATGCCGAAAGAGAGCATCGCGCCGAACCCGTGGGAAAGATAGCGTTTGGCCGCCTCGTGACTCGGGTGCGACGGGAGCCCCGGATAGTTCACCCACTCGACCTCCTCGCGACGCTCGAGCCACTTCGCGAGCTCGAGCGCGTTCTCGGTGTGGCGGTCGAGGCGCAGCGAAAGTGTCTCGAGGCCCTGCAGCAGCAGGAAGGAGTTGAACGGTGAGGGCGCCGGCCCGAAGTCCCGCAGGCCCTCCACGCGCGCACGGATGGCGAGCGCAGTGTTTCCGAAGGGACTGTCGGCCCCGAAGGTCTCCCAGAAGTTGATGCCGTGGTAGCCCGGCGAGGGCTCGGAGAAGTAGGGGAACTTTCCGTTACCCCAGTCGAAGGTCCCGGCATCGACGAGCACGCCGCCGATGGCGGTGCCCGCCGATCCACTTCGTCGCCGACTCCACCACGATGTCCGCCCCGTATTCGATGGGCCGACAGAGGTAGCCACCGGCGCCGAAGGTATTGTCCACGATGAAGGGGATGCCGGCCTCATGGGCGATCTCGGCGAGCGCCTCGAAGTCCGGAACGACGTACCCGGGATTGCCGATCGTCTCGGCGTACAGCGCACGGGTGTCTGCGGTGATGGCTTCTCGAACCTCATCGAGATTTGTGATGTCAACGAAGGTCGTGTCGATCCCGAGCCGTGGCAGGGTCACCTTGAACTGGTTGTAGGTTCCGCCGTAGAGGTAGGAGCTCGACACGATATGGCCCCCCTGCCCCATGATCGAGGTGATGGCGAGGTGCTGTGCCGAGTGACCCGAGGCCGTCGCAACCGCGGCAACACCGCCCTCGAGCAGTGTCATGCGTTGCTCGAACACGTCGGTCGTCGGATTCATGATCCGGGTGTAGATGTTTCCGAACTGCTGCAGGGCAAAGAGCTTCGCCGCATGCTCGGAGTTCTCGAACTCGTACGAGGTCGTCTGGTAGATCGGCACAGCGCGCGCACCCGTTGTGGGGTCCGCCTGCTGGCCGCCATGGAGCTGGAGCGTTTCGTAGCGCAGAGACTGTGTGTCGGACATCTGTTTTCCTCCATGATTCGGCATCACCCGCGAGGCCGCCGGCCGCACGGCGCTGCGGGCACAAAAAAAGGCTCACCATCCGGTGAGCCTTTCTCCATATGCCGTAGTTACGGCACGCTCAATCCAAATGGTTACCCGGCGCACTCCGTGCGCATACCCATGCCCATCATCATGCTCATCATGAGGTTTGTAGACATGTTCGTGCTCGGTGCCGTGTAACGCATCTGTCGCGTACCGCTTCCTTCTTCGTTTGTTGCCACGAGTATATTCATGCACGCCGGGCGCATCAAGTGCCTGAGTGAAAAAATCGGGTATTTTGGCGGCGGCATTTCATCGCCCGACCTCTCCCTGCCGGCTCTCGGGCGTCCTCAGCGCGCCGCTATCACTGCTGCCGAGGTAGGCATCCCGAACCTTCGGGTCATCGAGCAGCTCGTGCCCGGTGCCGGAGAGCACCAATGCGCCACTTTCGAGTACGAAGGCACGGTCTGCAAGTGTCAGGGCCTTTCTGGCGTTCTGCTCAACGAGCGCGATAGTTATCCCCATATCACGGATACTCTCGATAAGCTGGAAGACCTCGGTAACAAGGACCGGAGCCAGCCCCAGGGATGGCTCATCCAGAAGCAGGAGTCGTGGCCTCGCCATGAGGCCGCGACACACCGCCAGCATCTGCTGCTCTCCGCCACTGAGCGTGCCGGCCTGCTGATCCCGGCGCTCACCCAGGCGCGGAAAACGCTGGAACATTTCCTCTATGCGCTCGCGCATTCCCTCCCGACGCTTGAACGCACCCATCACCAGGTTCTCACGGACCGACAATCCGGCAAAGATTCGCCGGCCTTCCGGAACCTGAACTATTCCGCGGTTCACGATCCGATGCGCCTGGGCGGGCAGCGGCTTTCCCTCAAGCAGTATCGCCCCTGATCTCGGCTTGACGAGCCCGCTTATGGTATTCAGTAGTGTTGTCTTGCCGGCCCCGTTGGCGCCGATGATTGCTGTTATGCTGCCGGAGTCAACCTCGAGGTCGACTTGATCGAGGGCGTGGACGTGATCATACCATACGTCGAGACCGTCAACCCGCAGCATCTTCTTCTCCGATATAGGCCTTAATTACCGCCGGGTTGTTCTGGATCTCGGTCGGTGTTCCCTCGCCGATGAGGCTTCCGAAGTTCATGACGTAGACATGTGAAGACATTGCCATTACGACCTGCATCCGGTGCTCAATGATAAAAAGGGTCAACTCGTATCTCTCCTTCAACCTCGAAAGCAGCTCGATGAACAATCCGACTTCACCGGGGTTCAATCCCGCTGCCGGCTCATCGAGAAGTAGGACCCGTGGTCTGCAGGCGAGCGCGCGCGCAAGCTCCACGCGCCTCTGATACCCGTAGGAGAGCTCCGATGGACGCGAACCGGCATGCTGCTGCAAACCCAGTTCTTCGAGGTATTCTTCGACCCATTCCCGATTCTCGCGCTCCTCCCGGAAAAAACGCGGCAGGCGCAGCATACCCTCCCAGATTCCATACCGCGATCTGGCGTCCATTGCCGATTGTATGTTCTCCCGCACCGTCAGCCCGGAGAACAGCCGTATGTTCTGGAACGTACGGCCTATCCCTGCCTTCGAAACCTCGTGCTGACGGAGGCCACTGATCTGCGCACCGTCGAGAAGCACGGTTCCCGAATCCAGTGCGTTGATACCAGACAGCAGGTTGAATACAGTGGTTTTTCCGGCTCCGTTCGGACCGATGAGACTGACAGTGGCACCCTGTTCAACCGTGAATGAGACGTCGTCTACAGCTTTCACGCCTCCGAAGTGCTTGTATAGATGCGCTGCTGTGAGTACTTCGCTCATTTGCCGCCCTCTTCCCGCGCCGTCACAGCTCCTCCGGGAATCTCTCGGTCGCGTCTTGGTCCTCGACGCAGCCTGGCAAGAAGGTTCCGTATGAATCCCCATACCGGCAGCTCGTACTCTCCGAAGATCCCGGAGGGTCTGAAATTGATGATGATGAGCACAATGACGCTGTAGATCACGATGCGCCACTCGGCGGCGGATCGCAAGAACTCGGGCAGACCGGTCAGAAACACCGCCGCCACGATCGCACCGGTAAGGCTGTTTATGCCCCCGACGAAGACGATGATGATCCACTCCGCGGACGTCGTCCACTGGAAAAGGCTGGGCTCGACATACGTGGTGTAGGAGCCGTACAACGCCCCGGCCGAGGCCGTCAGCGCAGCTGCAAAGAGAAAGGCGAGCAGCTTTACGCGATTAACGGCGATACCCATGGCGCCTGCCGCCAACTGATCGTTCTTGACAGCGATACACTGTCGCCCGAAGCGCGAATACTTGAAGTTGCGCACCAGTGCCGTTGCTATAACGGCGGCCGCGACCGCGCCGAAAAATGTCGTGCGCTGCGGAATGCCCACCAGGCCCATTGCGCCACCGGTCACACTCGTCGTGTTATTAAGCACGGCGATGATCGCCTCCCCGAATCCGAACGTGACCAGAGCTATGTAGTCCCGCCTCAATCGCACCGTCGGTAATCCTACGATCAGTCCGAAGAACAATCCGGCAATGATGGCCGCACCCAGCGCCGGAAGGAGCGGGAGCCCGAAACGCACGGAGAGCACGCCCGAAGCGTAGGCCCCGACCGCCATGAAGGATGCCTGCCCGAGGGAGAACATGCCGGTGAGTCCGGTGATGACGTAGATGGAGAGAATAGCAACGACGGTAATAGCAGTGAAGGTGAGAACGGAAAGATAGTACCCCATGCTACACCTTCTCCTTTATCAGGATTCCCGCAATGCCCTGGGGGCGAACGATCAGGAACACCAGCAGTATTATGAAGATGACGACGGGCGAAAGTCCCGAGCCGATGAACGGTACACCTATGAGGAGCACCTCTATGAGCCCGAGGAACACGGCTCCGAGAACCGCGCCGAGGATGTTTCCAAGACCGCCAATAACAGAGGCGACAAAGCCCTTCACAATGAGCTGCCCCAGCTGGGGATACAGCGTGTATTTGATTCCGAGAAACACGCCGCCAAGTCCGCCGAATATGCCGACCAGCACGAAGGTAGCCGCGATGATGAGGTCTACGTTGATCCCCATGAGCCGGGATGTGTCCTGATCCATGGAGATGGACCGAATTGCCGTCCCCAGCACAGTGCGATGAAGCACGAACATCAGCACGGCGAGCGAAACAGCTGATATACCGAGCATCGCCACATCTATCACGGCCACCGTGAAGCCGCCCACCATAAACGTCGCCGTCTCGAAAAATCTCGGATAGGAGTAGAAGTTGCTGCTGAAAAAGACCGTGATCAGATTCTCGAGCAGAATACCCATCGTTATTGAAGAGACGAAGTAGTAAATGATAGGGCTCTTATTCCGCCTGAGCCTCCGGAAGGCGACCCGCTCGATACCGAGAGCGATCAGAGCTCCGGCGCCCGCCGTCAACAAAAGTGTCGGGACGAAACCAATGCCCAAACCGGTGGCAATCAGGAATCCAACGTACGCGGTGACCGACAGCACGCCACCCTGGCTGAAGTTTGAGAACTTCAAGATATTGAAAACGAGGGCGAACCCGACAGCGATGAGCGAGTATACGGCACCGAGCGAAAGCCCGTTTATCAATTGTTGGACAAGCATCGAGTTCCTACCGTCTTATGATTGAATTGAGCCCCGGAGGAGAGCCGTCCTCGGGCGGCTCTGCCGCATCCGCGCATCAGGTGCGTCGTGCGATGGGCGCCGGCGCAGCCTGCACCGGCGCTCGTTCGCACGAACCGTGTCATTGTTGATGCGATTCCGGAACGTGGCGTCCGATTTCCTCGTACTCCCCGTCCTGAATCTGATACATCACCATCGATAGACCAACCGGACGGTGCGTCTCCTCCGAAACTGTGATTACTCCGGTGGTAGCGCGCAACTCCGACGTCTCCTCGAGCGCGGCGGAAACAGCGCCGGGCTCGGCGGATCCGGCACGCTCTATTGCGTCGGCAATCATCAGCACTTTGTCGTACCCGAGATAGGCCTTGTTGATTGGTTCCTCGCCGAACTTCTCCATGTACGCTTCTCGCACGTCTACCAGCTGCGGCTCGCTTTCGGAGTAGTTATTCGCCACATATATCCCATCCGCGAGCTCCGCATCCGGCAACAAGTCGGTGAACGGGGGCGCGAAGTCCAGACCGCCAATGATCGGTAGATCGAGGCCGACTTCCCGGGCCTGCTGCAGCGTGAGCACCGCCTCCTGCACATAAATCGGCAGATACACGCCGTCTGCTCCGGACCGGTTGATCCGGCTCAGCTGCGTGCGGAAGTCCTTGTCGTCGCTCTTGTAGGTAACCTCCAGCGCGATTTCACCACCGTTCTCGTTGACATAGGCGCGAAACGGCTCAACCAGTGAGACCGAGAACGCGTTGGACTGATCGTACATGATGGCGATGCTGTCCAGGCCGAGCTCTTCGAGGGCAAAGTCCGCGATGATTTCAGAGTACTGCACACTCGAGGGCTGCATGAGGAACATATTCGTCCACGGCTCGCCATTCTCCTGGGTCGTGGCACGCGGATCTATGAACGAACCCACCACGGGCACACCCTTCGTTTCCGCAACGGGTGCAACCGACAGGCCGATGTTGCTGATCGGCGGGCCGACCACGGCACTGGCCCCGTCTTGATCGACCAGGCGATTGTACGCGTTTATGGCCTCTTGGGGGCTCAGCTTCACGTCGTAGACCTTCAGCTCGAGCTGCTTTCCGTCGACGCCGCCGTCTGCGTTGATGCGATCAACTGCCAGCTCGGCGCCGTTGGCCACAGCGTTTCCCCACACCGACGTAGGACCGCTCAGGTCCTGGATTACCCCGATGGTAATCGTGTCGCTCTGCTCGGCCTCCCCGGATGCAAAAGCGAACGCAACCGAGACCACCAATAGAAACAGAATCAGTATCCGTTTCATGCTTACCTCCTATGATTCCAGCTGAATCTGTTGCTCGGTTCCGCGCGCCTCCGCGCTCACCGGGCCCACGCTGGTATCAGGTTCCACCGTTTCGATTCCGAGCAACTCTGCAGCATAGCGCATCTGACTTCGGATGTCTCCGTACACAAGCACCTGATGACACCCGAGTACTTCCCGAAGGTAGCCGTCGAGGCCGCCAACGTCGACTCGCAGCTGCGTTCGGCAGCTCGGCTCACGAGCCGGTTCGAGGGCCCGGCCCCGCTGCACCGTAAGCTTGCCTTCCTCCATTCCGAAGCGCACGAGTGTCACCTCTTCGTTGACCGGCAGCTCGACTTCGGGGCTCACACCCTGCCCGCTTTCATGATGACTGCGAAGCCGGAATGCATGGTCGCCTCCGCCGAGATGTAGTGCCGAGGTGCAATGGACAAAATTTATGGTGTCGTCACCCTGCAGGTTGGGATTGGCGATCCAGCCGGGGCGGGCGGTCACCATTTTTACAAGCATCAAGGTAAGCGCCGAGTCGAGGTCCCCTTCGCAGGCTCCGATCCAACGCGGACTGTCATTGAGCATGCTCACCGCGAGACAACTCGTCGTGCCGAGAATCCCGATCAGGTTGAAGCAGGCAACCGCAAGTCCGCTCGCCTGTGTTTCCTCCATAAGACCTTCCACCGCTACCACAAGTCGGCTTGCCTCCACAAGGCCGGGGAAGTCCGGTTCCACCAGCTCCGTAGCCCGTTCGGCATAGCCTCGCGCTTTCGCCTCGGCCTCCTCGTCCGCGGTCGCCTCGAATCGCCGTTTCAACTCGTCCTGATCGACTGTCTCGAGGCTCACCCCGAAGGCCGATTCGTAGTCGGAATACCGTCGCGACACCGAAATGACCCATGGCTCGGGCTTTCCGACCAGAAGAAGTTTGGTACCCTGCAATCGCTGCACGCCGGACCACGCGGACACCCGCTCGGCGAGCTCCGTGGCGCTCCGGACCAGGCGCACCGGGCCACCGTTGCGCTTGATCACCGCGTACAGATCCATCGAGGCCGGCGCGCTGTTTCGTTCGAGCGATCGGCGCGCGAGCGGCTCCGGGAATACCGCCTGCATGTATGCAGGGACAATGAAGCTCATCCGGAAAAAGCCGGCCGCCCTCTCCATCCACGGTTGAACGGAACCGCTCATGGGAACGAGAATGCCAAGGCCTGCCGAGGCGGGAAGATCATCGACTCCGGCGGCGTGCTCGATAATGAACGAGCTTATCGCAGCGCCCGGACCAACGACCTGTGATAGAGCTTGTCGAAGGGTGCTGACCACCTCAGCGCTCGATCCCGCGCGCTCTTCGTCATCCGGCCAGTACCGGGCGGCTACAAATACAGCAATGACAATATTTTCTTCCGGCATCAGATGCATGGTACCACTGGTCTGCCGGGTGTCGAGCCAGGTGCCCGGAAAGTCCAATTAGTTGACAAGAAAGTGTAAGAGCTCACCGCTTCACAATGAGTGAGCCATGTGAGAGAATACTTCCATGAGCCTGGAGCGATCGCTTGGGTTCCTGTTCGGGCGCCACATCCCCTACTGTCGAGAAAACTTTCGGAAAACGTACGCCGACTACTACACGTTGCAGTACACCGCCGGTGGTGCGGTGAGACTCGATCTCGATAACAACGAGTACGAGCCCCTGCCGGGTCAGTTCTGGTCGGCACAGCCACCGCGCACCATGCATATTCGTCCTCGCGACCCCGACGGGTATTGGGACCATCGCTACATCGCGTTTCGCGGCTGCCTTGCTCACGAGTGGTTTGCCGCGGGTCTGCTCCCCGTGGAGCCGGTTTTCGCCCGTGGCGACGCTGATTGGGCCGGGCGTTTTGACGATATCCTGCGGCTATCGCGCGAGACCGATGCCTGGTCTCAACTCCGTGCCATCGATACGCTCGAGATTATCCTCGTGGACCTCGCACAGCACCAGGCCGCGCGCGGCCCGCAAACACACCGGTGGTACCAGACCGTCGTAGAAGCGCTGACCGACTTCTCCGCCTGGCCGGTGGACTATGAGAAAATGGCTGAATCAGCAGGCATGTCCTATTCCACGCTGTACCGCCGTTTTCATGCACTGACGGGGATGGCGCTGCACAAGTTTGCACTCGCAGCGCGAATGTCGGAGGCCCAGCGACTTCTTGCCGACAGCGATCTCCCCGTCAAGGAAATAGCTCGACGGCTGAGCTTTCGGGACCTATACTACTTTTCTCGCAGATTCAAACGTCAGGTGGGCGCGTCGCCACGGGAGTTCCGTGCCAGCTTTCGGCTGCAGCGTGACGGTGAGCGCCACTGGACCCCGCATCCAGAACGACAGGTACCTGCAGAACAGGCGCCGGTATTGGAGGACAGATGAGCGCAGCACCAGCAATCAAGACAACCGTTGTAGGAAGCTATCCCGTACCTGAGTGGCTCCGTGTGGTAGCGAATACGCCGAACTTACGGGATGCGATCATGGCGGTAATCGCCACTCAGGAGCTTTCCGGGATAGACGTTGTCTCCGATGGGGAGCTTAGTCGCTTCGACGTTAACCATCCCGAAACCAACGGTATGATCGAGAGCTTCGTGGTCCCGCTGGACGGGGTTCACACCGACTTCACACGCGAGGAGCTCGCCGGTTTCCGCGCGCAGCAGGGAATGGATTTTCGAAGCAAGCCGGCGGGAGTCGTTCGTGAACGCGTCGGAGAAGGCCGGCTGCCGCTGGTTGACCAGTATAGATTCGCGAAGCCGCTCGCTCGCCACGACCTCAAGTGCACCGTGACCTCTCCGTACATGCTGGCCAAAACCCTCTACGACACGTACTATCGGGACCTTCGCAAGCTCACGTGGGATATCTCGGAAGCCCTGAAGGCACAGGTTGCCCAGATCGAGGCACCGGTGATACAGCTTGATGAAGCCAACCTACCCGGGCACCCGGAGGATGCGTCCTGGTTGCATGAGGCCGTCAACAATGTCCTCGACGCAATCGAAGGTGAGCGGGCGCTGCACCTGTGTTTCGGAAACTACGGAGGCCAATCCATTCAATCGGGTTTCTGGGAGAACATCATCCCCTTCTTGAATGAGCTGCATGTGAATCATCTTGTTCTCGAGTTCGCGCGTCGGGGCTACGAAGAGCTTCCGAAGTTCAAGGAATTGCGACCGGACATCGTTCTCGGTGTAGGGGTTATCGATATCAAAGACAATGAGGTGGAATCTCCGGACACCGTCGCGCGACGTATCGGCAACGCGGTGGAGGTGCTCGGCGAGCAACGCGTCAAATGGGTACATCCCGATTGCGGCTTCTGGATGCTGCATCGAAGTGTAGCCGACGCCAAGATGCGCGCACTCGTCGCGGGGCGCGACATTGCGATCGGCGCTACGTAGCAGAGCCCTCGCGGCCCTTTGGCGAGACAGCCTCCTCCCGCACACCCCCATCCCGGTGAGAGCGACGAACCGCTGCCAGGTCACGGCCGGGGGGTCCACCGTAGCGTCGACGGTAGAGCCGGTAGAAGTGACTTATATCATTGAAACCGCTCGAGAAAGCCGCTCCGGTAATCGTATTGCCACCGCGCTGAAGCAGATCCCGGGCGTACTCCAGGCGCCTGCCCGTGAGCTCCTGTAGGAAACTGCGTCCCGAAATCTCACGAACGAGGTCGGAGAACCGCCTGCGTGATAGTTCGACCTCCGTCGACGCGCGGTCGAGAGTCCACTCCTCCCACGGATGCGCTGCGAGATCCTCGAGAAGGCTCCGCACCCTGTTCTCCGGGGGGCTTTGCTCCGCGCCGATCGGAAGCCGGGACAATCGCAGCACGATACGCCCGGCGAGCTCGCCCAGCGTGGTCTGAGAGAGGTGGGTAAAGGCGGCGCGCCCCAGTAACCTGGCCCAGGTCTCGGCGAGACCGGGAATACTTTCGAGAAAACTCTCAGACATACCCAGGATGAAGAGCGTTGCCTGACGGGAGTCTTGAATGGAATGGTCGGTTCCCGCGCCTACGGCTCTGAAGCTGCCTGCAGGAAGATCCTCGGTTCCGCGCCAATCGCGAAACTGAATGCAGCCGGATGCTACGAGAAGCAGCTTGGCGTACGAGTCTCGACGGGGTCCGAGCTTGAACCCGGGCGCGTGGGCGCTCTCGGCGAACGCCACCCCATCCGGATGAAGGCACAACTCAACCGGTACACTCTGATGCTTCATGACACCGATAGGGTAGCACGGGTTGCCCGATCCGCAAAACAGACTCGCGCAATACGCCAAGACCGCGTCCGCGCCGGGCCATTATGCTGCGCGGAGGAGGTGAGAAGGGATGAGTACCGAGACGTATGCGCAGGCCGGAAACGGTGTCGCGGTTTTCGAATTGGCGGATCTCCTGCGCCGAGCAGCATATGTGGAAAAAGCGTTGCTGCGGCAGCAAAGCGGCTGGTTTCTGAGGCTTCCCGCCTGGGAGGATAAGCACACGTTCGGATATCACATCTGGAACCACGCCGAACACGCCGGATGGCTCATGGACAGGTTGAGGTATCTCCGGGGCGGCAATCCGGATGCGAGCGTCGACCCTGCTCTGAGAAAGGCCGTGGACACGGCACTTCACGCCCCGGATCCCGAAAGCTACATCATGGGCGGCTACATGGTTCTGAAAAAGGCGTTGAAGGAATTCTACCAACACCTTCTCGAAGCATGTGATCCGGTAGCGAATGCCTTCGATATTCGCATGGTTCGGCGTATTCTTCCTGAGCTCGAAGAGCAGATCGAATGGGCCGAGCAAAGGCTTCGCGAGAACAGCGAAAGCCCTTCGTCGCATTACTGGGCACAACACATTTCGGACCTGCTCAGGGACGCCGGCGGAATCGCGGGAGACGGCGCGGGCGCACCTGAAACTGGCACCCCCGAAGCCGAGGTAGCCTCGACTGAGACGATACAACCGCGAACCTTCGGCTTGCCCGACCATATCGTCTTCGATAACCGCATCACCGCCGAACCCCTCATGCCGCACGAAGAGAAGGAACAGCTCCCGTTCGAACAGGCGGTGCTTGAGCAATTCCGGGTCTTCTTCAACGAGATCTACGCTGCGAGTATCCTGGCGACGATCGTGTATGATTCCTTCGAGCAGGACATGAGCTGGGACATGATCCATTGGTTCTCGCGTCACTTCTGGGATGAGATACGTCATTCCCAGTTCGGCTCCTCGCGACTGCAGGAGCTCGGAAGCGCCCCGGACCGCTGCAATCAGCAGCTATATCGAAACAGCGTGCAACTACCGCTACTGCATCGGATCACCTACCTGGCGTTGGTCCTCGAGTTCGGCTACATGCCCCGCAAGAAACCGCGGTTCCAACAGTACGGGGAACAGGGAGATATGCGCAGCCGGCTGTTTGCAGATCACGACTGGTCCGACGAGATGAACCATGTGCGAAACGCGCGAGCATGGCTCCAGACCCTGCTCGAGGACGACGCACGAGACGTCGAGCAGCTGAAAGAAGAGACAATCAAGAAAGTAGAAACGATCGTCGGCGGCCCCGTGAAGTCAGCCTCACCCTGGTAGGGCTTGTTGAAGCGCCCGCCCGGTGCGGCGCTGCGGGCACAAAAAAAGGGCTCACCATCCGGTGAGCCTTTCTCTATATGCCGTAGTCGCGGCACGGGAGCTTGACAAATTGTAAGTGTTGGTTACAATTTGTCACAGTGATACACCGCACTGCCGGCGAAACCTTGCGCTCACTGTCACGGGGATTTCCCGTCGTGAGCGTTATCGGCCCTCGCCAGTCCGGCAAGACGACTCTTGCTCGGGCCGTCTTCGATTACCTGCCGTATGTGTCCCTGGAGAACCCGGATGCCCGTGAGTTCGCGCATACGGACCCGCGCGGGTTCCTGTCTCAGTATCCGGACGGTGCCCTGTTCGACGAGGTACAACGGGCACCCGGTATTCTTTCGTACTTGCAACAGATAGTCGATGAATCGAAGGCACTCGGGCGGTTCGTCCTGACCGGCTCGCAGCAGTACAACCTCCGCGCCGACATCGCGCAGTCCCTCGCCGGCCGCGTCGGAAGCGTAACGCTCCTGCCCTTCTCGGTCGCGGAGCTGGGAAACGCAGGCCTGATGCCGATCGAACGCAATCAGCTCATACTTCAGGGGCTATATCCACCCGTTTATGATCGCCCCGTAGAACCGCAGGTGTGGTACGAGAACTACGTGTCCTCCTATGTGGAGCGGGATGTTCGCCAGGTCCTTGCGGTGAAAGATCTAAACCGTTTTCAGTCCTTCGTCCGACTGTGCGCCGGGCGAACCGGGCAGATTCTGAACCTCTCGAACCTCGGCGATGACGCCGGGGTCTCGCACAATACCGCCCGGGAATGGATAGCCGTCCTCGAAGCGGCTTTCCTTGTCCACAGGCTCCATCCCTACTATCGATCGTTCTCCAAGCGGCTCATCAAGACGCCGAAACTATACTTCACCGATCCCGGACTTGCGGCCTGGCTTCTGGGTATCCACACTGCGGAGCAACTCGCTTCCCACCCCCTGCGGGGTGCGCTATTTGAGACACTTATAGTTGGGGAGCTTCTCAAGAGCCGCCTGAATGCTGCGCGGTCTGCCTCGCTGTACTTCTGGCGTGAGCGAGGAGGATTCGAGATCGACGCCGTCATAGAAGAAGGTCCGTGGCTGCATCCCGTGGAGATCAAGAGCGGCTCAACCGCCACGAGCGATATGGCACGAAGCCTGC
>JAAAOR010000158.1 GCA_009908735.1 Spirochaetota bacterium
GCTTCGTTCCGCCGAGATCCACGCCCACGAAATAGTCCTGCTTCTTGCCCATACAGCCTCCCCGCGCGATTATACAACTATGGACGCGGAAACGCACGGAGTGATTATCGGGCGGTTCATGCCGCCGCATGCCGGACACCAGTATCTCGTGGACTTCGGTCGCAACGTGTGCGACCGCCTCACCGTTCTCGTCTGTACGCTTAGCTCGGAGCCCATCCCCGGTGAGCTGCGCTACCGATGGATGCAGGAGCTCTTCCCGGACGTGCATATGGTTCATATTACCGAGGAGATCCCCGAAGCCAGCAAAGACAGCCCCACCGCCATCCCAATCTGGGCCGAGACAGTGCGCGCGTATCTCTCCGCCACGCCCACCTACGTCTTTGCCTCCGAGGACTACGGCGCGCCACTCGCCGCCGAGCTTGGCGCGCGCTTTGTCCCCGTGGATCCGGCGCGGCGCCAGTTTCCGGTCTCTGCAACCATGATCCGGGAAAATCCGCTTGCAAACTGGGACTATATCCCCGAACCGGTGCGTCCCTACTTCCTGCGGCGAGTGAGCGTAGTGGAAAGCCACGGCGCACGCACGGGTATCGCCGGCGGCCCCAGCGGCCCCGGCGACGCGGGTGGCCCGGGTGGCGGACAGGCCTCCGGGCGAGCCCCCGGTCCGTCTATGGCACAGCGCCTCGCCGCGCACTACCAGACCCTCTACGTTTCAGACTACGGCCGCTTTTGGGAGGATACCGTCGGCCGGATCGGTGAGGACGACCTACCGCTCGTGCAGCGGGCCCAGTTGGCGGTGGAGAACTCCCTCGCCCGGCGCGCTTCCAGGGTACTGTTTTGTGAGTCGGACGCGCTACAAATCGCAGTCAGACGCGGTTTCGCGGCCGGGGAGCCGGGCAACTACGACGTGACGCTGCTCGTGGAGCCGCATGGCCGCAACAAAACCGGTGCCGACGCGATCCTCGACCCCATGGAAGCCGCGCTCACCCGCCGGGGGGCCGCCGTGGTGCGCATCACCGCGGAAACCGAGCATGAGCTTCTGGACAAGGCTGTTGCGGAAGTGGAGCGAGTGCTTGGAGCCCGAGCGGGTTAGCCGAACGACTGCACGTACTCGCGAATCCCATTAAGCAGCATCTGGACCGAGAGCGTCGCGAGGATCATCCCCATGAGCCGCTCGATCGCAACGAGAAAGCGCGAGCCGAGTCGGCGCCTGAGAATCTCGGCGGAGAAGAGCACCACGAGTGCTGCCGCGGTGGCGATCGCCAGCGCCAGGAACCACATCCAGATGCGCCCCGGCGCCTGATTGGAGAGGAGAATAACCGTGGCCATCGCCGAAGGTCCGGCGATAAGCGGTATCGCGAGCGGCACGACCAGCGGCTCGCCGACCGGCGCCTCCACGTTCTGATCGCGGCCCCAGGGAAACACCATCCGCACGGCGATGAGAAAGAGCACCACCCCGCCGGCAATGCCGAGGGCGGGCTCGGTAATGTGAAGGGCGGAGAGCACGTACTTTCCGAAGAACAGAAACAGGGCAAGGACAGCAAAGGCAATGAGCACTTCGCGAAGAATGACGCGCTTCCTGCGGGCCTCTTCGACCTGACGAAGCAGGGATAGGAACATCGGGATATTCCCGATGGGATCCATGACGAGGAAGAGGGTGACCGCGGCGGCGAACACGCTCATGGGCTACTCCTTGACGGCGGCGCCGGGCGCGGCATCGGCGGCGCCGGGCCCTGAGGGCGCCGCCCCGCAGCTACGGTCGCGTGCGCTTGCGGTCCCGTGGGAAGAGCGAAGCCTGCTTCACGCTGTCGAGGCCGAGGATCTTTTGGGTGAGCCGTTCAAGCCCGATGGCAAAGCCTCCGTGCGGCGGACATCCGTACTTGAAAATCTCGAGGTAGTCCGCCATGCCCTCAGGGGTAAGATTGAACTTCGGCAGGGTTTCGAGAAGCATCTCGTACTCGTTTATGCGCTTCCCGCCCGTGGTTATTTCCAGCCCCCGGAACAGCAGGTCGAAGCTTTTCGTCTTTTGCCCGTCAGGATAAGTGTAGAAGGGCCGCTTTCTGCGGGGGAATCCGTAGACGAACAACGCCTCCACGCCGTGCTCCTCGGCGGCCCAGTTGCAGAGCTCGCGCTCGCCCTCCGGGTTTATTTCGAAGGTACGCTTGCCGGTGCGATCCTTGATGATCGTCTTCGCGTCATCGTGGGAGATGCGCGGAGTTTTCTCGAGCGACTCGCGTGAGGGGAGGGTCTGACCGTACTCCTCGAGGATGTCGGCGTGCGCCGCCGTGACCGCCTCAAAGATCGCCGTGAGAATCCTCACCTCGATGTCCATGAGGTCATTCTCGCTTTCGATGAATCCCATCTCCACGTCGAGGGAGACGTACTCGTTGAGGTGGCGCGGAGTGTCGTGCTTCTCCGCCCGGTAGGCGGTGCCGATTTCGAAGACTCGCTCGAGCCCCGAAGCGACCATCGCCTGCTTGTAGAACTGCGGCGACTGGGCGAGGTAGACCGAATCCTCGAAATACTGAACCTCGAAGAGCCCGGTGCCGCCCTCTGTGCCGGTGCCGATGAGTTTGGATGTTTTGATCTCGGTGAAGTCCTCGCTTCGCATGAACTCGCCGAACGCCCGTACGATCTCCGACTGCACGTGGAAGATATGGCGCACCTTCGGGTTCCTGAGCGAGACAAGGCGATGGTCGAGGAGGGCATCGAGGCTCACCTCGTCGAGGTTGCCGTTTACCGAAAGCGGAAGGTCGGGCTCGGCGCGGGCAAGAAGCCTTGTCTCGATGGCGCGAACCTCGAAACCCCCAGGGGCCTTCTCGTTCGCAGCGCAGACGCCGCTGACCTCTATCACCGACTCGAGAGACTGCTCGACTTTACCTTCGTAGACGATCTGCACGATCCCGCTTCGGTCGCGAAGCACTACGAAAGAAACCGAGCCGAGCTCTCGGATGCGATGCACCCACCCCGCGACCGTTATTGTCTCTCCCTCATGACCAGGGACATCTCGCGCAAGCACTCTCATAGTCTCTCCTCCATGCGTCGTAGCACCTCCTGGTGGTCCGCTGCTGTCACGAGTGTGGTCACCAGGCGCGTGAACACGGACTCGGTGGTGAGGGTTCCCATCGGAATGGCGCCTTCCTTCCACAGCTCGTGGCTCGTGACATACTCCGAGAAGTCGACCGCGCCCTCCTGCTGTGAGGTGCAGAAAAACATCACGCCGTGTTCCTGTCCGTGCTGAAAAGCCTTCTTCAGCGAGTACGGCGTCTCGCGCAGGCTCGCCGTGCCGGTGTCGTAGAGCTCGAGGATGAAGTAGCGGATACCGGCGTTGATGAGGGCAACGAGGCTGTCACCCTGCATGCCCGGGAAGACCCGCGCGACATAGACCGCTCGAATGGCGCGCTCGAATCGCTCGACGAGCTCATCGACCGGAATCTCCCCGGCGGCCCCGGCACTGACCGGGTGCCCGGCAAACACCGGCTCGGTGAGATTCCAGTTTCTGAATCGTCCCAACCCGTCCGTTTCGGTGAGGCGCTCGAACTTGAGGTTGATGGGAGAGTAGTCGTCGGAGTCGAATAC
>JAAAOR010000128.1 GCA_009908735.1 Spirochaetota bacterium
AAGAAGAGAAAGCCCTTCGGTGGACGGATCCCGAGGTTACGAAAGGCGTCGGGATCCTTGATGGGCATTTCGATGCCTTCGCGCAGCTGCTCTTTGACCTCCGGCAACCCACCGATATCGTCCCAGTCGATGTCTGGAACCTGAATCATGATCTCCCTGAGTGCCGAGGGCTGGATGCGTTTGAGCGCGTTGAGGAAGTCGTCCTGGTCCACTTCGAGCTTCTCCAGAACTTCCGGCGGGACCTCATTCTCATCGAGATTGATCTCTGGGAGATTGCGCCGCAACGCCTCGATCGCCGCCTCCCGGTTGAGGGCTGCGATATCGGCACCCACGAAGCCGAAGGTCACGCGGGCAAGCTCGTCGAGATCGACCCCTTCTGCGAGCGGCATGCCGCGGGTGTGGATATCCATGATCTCGCGGCGCCCGTTGTAATCGGGCACGTTTATGACGATCTCCCGGTCGAAGCGTCCGGGTCGTCGCAGGGCCTCGTCGAGGTCGTCCACGCGGTTGGTCGCGGCAATGACCACGACGTGCTGCCGGGGCTCGAGCCCGTCCATGAGAGCCAGGAGCTGGGCGACGACCCTCCGCTCGACCTCGCCGGAGACGTCGCCACGCTTGGGGGCGATCGAGTCGATCTCGTCGATGAACACGATTGCCGGGGCCTGGGATTCGGCATCCTGAAAGACCTTTCGCAGGCGCTCCTCACTCTCACCGTAGTAGCGCCCCATGATCTCGGGACCGTTTATGGTGAAGTAGCGCGCATCTGCCTCATTCGCGACCGCACGGGCAAGCAGGGTCTTCCCGGTGCCCGGCGGGCCGTGCAGGAGCACGCCTTTCGGCGGGTCGATCCCGAGGCGCTGGAAGAGCTCGGGATGCTTCAGCGGCAGCTCGATCATCTCGCGCACCTGCTCGACCGTGTGACCGATACCGCCGACGTCGTCGTAGGTAACGTCGATCTTGCGCGGTTCCTCCGGCTCCTGATACTGGGGACGGAGCTCGATCTCGGTGTCTTCGGTGATCTGCACGATGCCATGAGGAGTCGTTCCTACGACCAGCAGCCGCATCTCGAAGAGCCCGTAGGTGCGCTGCTCGAAGAAGCTCCGAAAGATGTCGTCGGGGAACGGGCCCTGGTCCATACCGGGACTTCGCCGGTACACCGAGGTAGAGATGATGTCCCCCGCCACGAGCGGCCGGTGATAGAGGGTCTGAAGCAGCGCCTCTCCCGAACCGGAGAGTTGTACGTTTTCCTGCGCCGGCGCGATGATGACCCTGCGGGCGGGCTTCACATCCGCCGCGTCGACCTCCACCGAGTCGCCGATGCTCACGTTGGCGTTGGCACGCTGCAACCCGTCGAGACGGATGATGTTGAGCCCTTCATCCTCCGGGTACGGAGGGAGAGCCACGGCGGCGGTCGTACGTTTGCCGGAGATCTCGATGATCCGGCCCTCCTCCACCCCAAGGCTGTTCAAAGCCGGCCGGGTGAGGCGGGCCATGCCCTTGCCGACGTCATTTGACTTCGCGCCGGCGACCTGCACGGTAATGCGGCTGTTGTCTTCCTGCTTCTGCGACATCGTTACTGCTCCGCTCCGGCGCCGGAGGTGCCGGCGGCGCCCCCCGCAGCCTCGCCTCCGAGGATATCAGTGATGTCTTCGAGCAGAGTATTGAGTTCTTCGAGCGCCTCGCCGGCTGCGGCGAAGTTCCCCTCGGAAAGCTCCTGCTTGTAGGTGTCGAAGGCGTCGGCCGCCTCACCGACGAGCCGCCGTGCCTGTGGATCCATCGCAGCCTGCGCCTCACCGGGCGCAGCTGCTGCAGCGGCCGCAGGCTGCAACTCACCCACGAGCAACTGCAGCGCGGCATCAAAGGTCTCCGCCCACACGACCTGGTCCTGGTCGGCCAAAACAACGCGGCGAAGCTCCGGCAGCTCAGCGCTCTCTGCCTGGAGGAAGATCGGCTCGGCGAACATCATGTAGAGGCGTCCGGAGTCGAACAGGGGTACTGTCAGCAGGTTCCCCCGGATCACGTCCGAGCCCCGCTGGCTCCACAAACTCAGGGTTCGAGACATTTCGGCGTCCTGATCGATCCGCGCTTCGATTTGTCGAGGCCCGAGCACCTCCACGCCCTTCGGCATCGTGAAAGTCGTCAGCTCGCCGTAGTTGGGCATATCGCTGCGTCCGGCCATCCATGCGTTTATGACGTTCTTATTCTTCGGCGTGAACGGAATCATCAGGACGAACTCGAGACGGTCAGACTCGGGGTACTCGATCATGATGTAGTAGGGTCGCACCGGTTGGAAGCCGCCGCGGTAGCGCTCGGTAGCGAGCTCCCACACGTCCTCACGCTGGTAGAAGGTCGCAACGTCGGTCATGTTGTAGGTGCGCAGCATCTCCGCCTGCACCGTGAAGAAATCCGCGGGATACCGTATGTGGTTCTTGAGATTCTCGGGCATTTGCTCGAACGGCGTGAAGAGGTTCGGGAATACGCGGTCATAGGTGCTGAGGATGATGTCGTCGGGGTCCATCGCGTAGAACTGCATCGACCCGTCGTAGGCATCAACCACGACCTTAACCGAGTTACGCACGTAGTTTGCGCCCCCGAACTTCCCCAGCGAGCCGACGTAGCGCTCGGAGTAGGGATAGTTCGCCGAGACCGTATAAGCGTCGATGATGTACTTGATGCGGCCCTCATCCGTCAGCACCGGATAGGGGTCGTCGTCAAAGCGCAGAAAGGGTGCAACTTTGCGCGCACGCTCGGTGATCTGTCGATCGAAGAGAATGCGAGAGTCGCCGTCGAAATAGCTGGAAAACAGCTGGCGGTGTCCGTCGAACTTCCACGCATACATGAAGCGCTTGACGATGTTGTCGAGAACAACACCCCCATCACCCTCGTAGTCGGTAAACACGTTCTCGTCCCCCGAGGGGTAATCGAACTCTTGCTGTGAGGTGTTGGCGTAGACGTGATCGGTTGTGCGCTCCCCGTAGTAGATCTCCGGGCGGGTCACCTCAAATCCCTCGACGCTCGCCTGTGGCGGAATGTCTCGTATCAGCAGCTTGGGTCCGCCCTGCTCGAGGACCTCGTGTACCGGTAACATCACGAGGCCGTACCCATGCGTATATTTGAGATGCTGGCTGACCCAAGTTTGAGACTGAGACGGCAGCTGACCTTTGTCGAGCTCGCGCACGCTCAACATCATCTGGCGGTACTCCCCGTCTATGCGGTAGCGATCGATATCCACGTCCTCAAACCGATAGTAAAGGCGTATTTCCTGCTGCTGTCTGAGGTTCTCTCTGAGAGCGTCCGGGTCCCAAAGACGCACATTGTCGAGCATCTCGCGGCTGCCCTCGATGACCTCCGGGGTGATGTCGCGCCCAACCGGGTACTGTTCCTGGGTGAGATTAGACTCATCGAGACCAAAGGCCCGCCGGGTGTAGTCGATATTGTGGCGGATGTAGGGCGACTCGAGGGTAATCTCGTTCGGGCTCACTACCAGGTTTTGAAAGGCGCTGGGAACGATGCCGTTTGCGACGATGAGGATCGCGACGATACCTGCCGGCACGAAGAGGGATTTCTTCGTCGGCACCCTGCCCTCGCCGGACTCCTCCGTCTCGAGCATCAGCACTTTTCCTTCCAAACGCTTGCTGAACGCTGATACAAGCAGCGTCACGCCCGCGACAACGTAAACTGCGAGGGAGACGTAGTACGCCGGCACGCGGACGTTCATGTCGTTCCACCCTGCACCGGTCACGACTCCAGATTCGGAGTACAGAAGCTCGAAAACGCTGAGGTAAGCGTTCCAGCCGAGGACAAGGAGGAAGAGACCTGCAAGACCGAGGACCTGGCGCCTGAGTCCACCGGTGTGAAGCACCGTATCGGTCGCCGAGGCGCCGAACTCCCGCGAACGCGTGTAGTTCAATGTCGCGGTGAGGATAACCCCGGCCGCCGCCACCACCAGCAGAAAGATGAGCCAGCTCACCAGTTGCTGGTAGAACGATAGGGAAAAGAGATAGAAGTTTACCGGCCGGTTGAACACCGGGTCCGTGGTCTGGGCCGTTATCTGATTGATAAACAGAAGGGCGTTTTCCCACAGGCCCAGCGCCCAGGAGCCCATAATCGCAGCAAGCACCACCGACGCCGGGAACGCTAAGAGGCTTTTCGTATCGCCCTGCACTTTCGCGGCCGCGGACCTAAGGTTCCAGAACAGGAACCCAAACGCAAGGGCGAAGCCTATCGCGAAAAGGACGATCTTAGTGAAAATCTCCGTCCAAAACCGGCTCTCCTGGCCGAGGCTGCCGAACCACAGGTGCTCGGAGTAGATGAAGAAAAACACGTTTACGAGAATCAGGAGCACGATCGCGCCAAGAAAAACGAGACCGCCCCTGATGAGTCGGATCGTGAGCGCCTTCTGCTCCATGCTGCCCGAGTTCTTCAGGGTGCGTAATAGCGGCAGCGCGCCGACGGCCAGGACGAAAATGCCGAGAACGGTAAACATACGGACTCCTTTTGCGGGCTACGCAGCCGCGTAGCCGAATACAACTGCGAGAATGAGCACGACGATAAGGATCAGGAGGAAGACGCTGAACACACTTTCCAGAGTCCGGCGCCGCTCAATCTGCTCTCTTGCCTCTTCAGTGCTTTGCGGTAGCCTACGGGGGATAAACGTAATCAAAATCAGGCTAACGATAAAAGAGACCACCAAGAAGGGGAACCAGTAGACCCCGTAGACGGTCGGTCCGGAGGGCCTCAGCCACAGGCCGCCGCCCCAGGTTGCCAAGAATATCACGACAAAGAACACGACAGCGTCCACGGTATGACGGTGCCTGCGGAATACCCCCGTCACAATCCCGGTTAGGACCCCCGCCATGATCAAGGCTGTCAGGATTTGTACGAACACGGTCATTTGCCTACCCCCTCTTATCTTTGACATTACTAAGCGCGGGCGCAGCAATGAATAGACCAAAACGGTTAGCCCGCTTCGGCGCCGCTTTCACCCGATTTGCAGTCAACTCCGGCAGGTTTGTCTTTTCCCGCTGCTGTTGGCATACTAGACCGTGGGAATAAGAAAGGGAGAACGATATGGACAATCCGTTTCGCACAGGTATCTATGCCGGCCTCGGCCTCGCGCTTCGCACCCGGGACGCGATTTTGGAGACAGGCCGTCGTATCGCCCAGGAAAGCAGCATGAGCGAGTCGGACGGACGTAAGTTCGTGGACAAGTTGCTCAGACAGAGTGAAGAGACACAAGGTCGACTCAACGGCCTAGTCGAAAGCCGCGTCTCGCAGGTAATAGAGCGGCTTGACGTCGCCAAGCGCTCGGACATCGAGCGGCTTGAGGAGCGCATCGCCGAGCTCGAGGCGAAGCAGCAGAACCCAAAGCACAAGAAGTAGTCGGCCAGAGAACCGTGGGGCCGCGGCCCGACCCGAAAGGAGGGTACCATGCACATTACCAGCTCAGCATTCGAACATAACGAGAGAGTTCCGGCCAAATACACATGCAACGGTCAGAACATTAATCCGCCCCTGCGGATCGAAGACATTCCTCCGGGTACGCAGAGCATGGCGATTATCGTAGATGACCCCGACGCGCCTGGAAAGACGTTTCTCCACTGGCTCATCTGGGATATTGAACCGACCAACGAAATCCCGGAGAACACTGCACCCGGCACCCAGGGCCGCACCGATTTCGGAAAGCCGGCCTACGGGGGTCCCTGCCCACCCTCGGGCACGCACCGCTACTTTTTCCGGGTATACGCCCTCGGCACGACCCTCGGCCTCTCCGAGGGGAGCTCGCGAGCAGATCTCGAGCAGGCCATGAAGGGCCACGTTCTCGCCGAGGCTGAGATCATCGGCCTCTACGCGCAGTCCTAAAACTCGCTCTAGACTCAGAATCGAGTTCCGGAATTGACGCCGAACAACACGTTCAGAAAACGGAGCATTGGATGGAATACACACGGCTTGGTACGACCGGCACGACGGTATCGCGCATCTGTCTCGGATGCATGAGCTACGGGACGCCCGAGTGGCGCGCGTGGGTGCTAGCCGAGGAAGATAGCATGCCGTTCTTCCGTCGCGCTTTGGAGGCGGGAATCAACTTTTTCGATACCGCCGATATGTACTCAAAAGGCGAAAGCGAGCGCGTAGTGGGAAAAGCGCTGAAAGAGTACGCGAAGCGAGACGAAGTCGTCATAGCGACCAAGGTCTACTTTCCGATCGACGATCACCCCAACGCCAAGGGTCTGTCGCGAAAGCACATCATGGATTCAATTGATGCCTCGCTGAAGCGGCTCGACACCGACTTCGTCGATCTCTACCAGATCCACCGCTTCGATCCCGACACGCCGATCGAAGAGACGATGGAAGCCCTCGATGACGTGGTGAAGGCCGGCAAGGCCCGCTACATCGGTGCATCGAGCATGGCTGCGTGGCAGTTCGCCAAGGCCCAGTACACCGCCGATCTCGGCGGCCTCAGCCGCTTCGTGACCATGCAAAACCACTACAACCTTATCTATCGTGAGGAAGAGCGGGAGATGATCCCCTTCTGCGAGGATCAGGGCGTGGGGCTCATTCCGTGGAGCCCCCAGGCACGTGGATTCCTGGCCGGTACGCGCACACGGGACAAGGGCGGAGAAACCGCGCGCAGTAATAGCGATTCCATCGCCCAGGATATGTACTTCGCAGACAACGACTTCGACGTGCTGGATGCGGCGCAGGCCGTTGCCGAGGAAAAGGGCGTAAGCTCGGCCCAGATCGCCCTCGCCTGGCTCATGCATCATCCCGCGGTGAGCGCCCCGATCGTCGGCGCCACGAAGATGAAGCACCTCGAAGAGGCCATTGCCGCCGTCGACGTGGGACTCAGCGATGATGAGATCGCGCGCCTCGAGGAGCCTTACGTCACTCACCCGGTCCTCATGCCCGGTGCAGCTCAGGCGCAGAAGGCGGAGACAAAGGGATCAAAATAGGGGATCGAATAGACACCGCAGACGAGCGGCGGGGACCCACAGGGGTCGCCCGCCGCTGAGGTGCGTGCGCCATTCCGCGCGACTCGCCTTATTCGATCGGAATCCCGTAGCCCACGAGCAGGCTCAGAGAGTTCCCGAACACGTCGGCATTATTCTCATAGCGCGAAAGCACCCGCGTGTAGCGAAGCTCGCCGATGAGCACGCCCGGATCGACGGGGTACTCGTAGCCGGCGCCGAGGGCGAGGCCGAAGAGGAGGCGGTTATCGGGGGCGTCGGTGGAGCTGTTTTTGTCGCCGTCTACGTCAACAGTTGCTTTTACGTCACCCACGGCCAGAAAGATACTCGGACCGAGTATGCCGTAAAGCGTGCCCTCGTCGATCGGGAAGAGGGCTTTGGCCAGGAGTGGAATTTGGATCGTATTAATCCGGTTCACTAGCGTCGCGTCATCTCCGTTCTCATCTTCGTATCTCAACTTGCCCTTCTGGCTGAAGAAGAGGATTTCCGGCTGTGCCGCGAACCGCTCTGAGAAGCCGAGCTCGATGAAGCCACCGAGGGTAAAACCGACGCCGACGCCGTTGCTTGCATCTTTCTGGGCGTCGATTAGGTCGCTCCAATCGTCACCGCTAAACCAACCGAAGTTCAACCCGGCCTTGCCGCCCGCCTGAACGCTGATGTCCTGAGCCGGCACGGTGAGAGCTGCGCCCAGCAGCAGTACAATCGCGAGAATCAGAGTCCGTTTCATGAAATCCTCCGCCGTTTTCCGTTTGTTGTAATCCGAGTTGAGTGTACTTCGCCCCGCTGCGTCGCGCAAGCAGAAATGGCCGGCGGGGAGACGCCTGGCTCAGACGTTGAGGAGCTTCGCACCCTGCTCGAGAAGCTCGGTAAGCCCCTGTGCCCAGTACTTCATCTCCACCCCGGCGACCTCCAGCTTCGCGGTAACTTCGGGCTGGTCCCCACAAGCCTTGCATGCCGAGACATGCACGCCCGCCTCCAACAGGTCGCGGACACCTCCGCGGATCGGCGCCTGCTCGGCTAAAAGGAGCGCCGACGCGCCCCAGATGATGATAGCACGGTCGTGTCGTTGTCACGAAAAATCACCGTCGCGACCAGTTGCAGCGGCACAGAATATGCGCTACGCTTTTAGGTGATGGCTAACGCTGCATCGCGGGGCATCGCCGCGCTTTTCCTGCTCATCTTGATGGTCACGGTGGTTACCCCGCCCGCCATCGCCGACCTGGACGATTTCCGCCAGGACGTCGAGGAAGAGGAGGAACGGAACCGCGGAGAAGGTGACGACTCACAAGAGAGCCCGTCCGGCGAGGATGATGACGGGGCAAACCCCTTCGCTCAACTGCTGTACGAAATCACCATCTTTGCCTGGACGCTGCACAACACAGCCGTCTTCTACGCCGATTTCCCCTACGCCGACCGACCCGCGCCCGCCGGGGTCAGGCCGCGCGGATTCGTGCACTTCGATCTGGAATCCATCAGAATCGAAGAGGATTTCTCCATCACAAGGGTGGGCCCGCGGCGCAAACGCCACTGGTTCGAAGTTCGCTCCGGAGTCCTCTCGAGCAGCGACTACACAACCTACGGTGCGATGGCCTCCCTGCAGGGCCGCTTTACGCCCTTTTTCGGTCCCGACGTCGACACCAGGTTCATCGCCGATGGTGAGGACTTCCTGAACATCACCACTGCCGGCCTCGACATGTCGATTCTGCAGCACGACTACTTCACCTGGAGCCTCTACGGGAAGTGGGCCGGCTTCCGTGGCATTCTCGAGCGAAACGGCGGGGCAATGGGCACGCAGGTTCACTCCTACCTCTTCAATCCTGTCTCACTCCGTCTGCGAGCCGGCGCCGTCGTCTTTCCGAACATCACGTTTGCGCAGCTGGAGGGCAGCCTCGCTGTTCACCTCAACCGCATCGCCCTCTTCGGCGGGGCGATGCTCCTGCAGTCGGACAGCTCACATATCCTGTCTTTGGAGACCGGCGCAAGCGTGTCGTTTTAAAAGAACACGATGAAGTTGATCGCTGTGTCGTCCCACCTGCTGCCCGGATACACCTCTTCGATTCTGATGCGGATCCCGCCATCCGAGGCGGTCTCCCATTCGCCCGGCACGTCGATGGACTGAGGGTTCGGCGTATCCTCGAGCTCGACTAACCGCTCATCGCCCGTGGCCTCACTTACCACCCGTATCGTCTTCGGCCTGCTGTTCAGCTCGTACAGCTCCGGACGGTCATACGAAACGAACCCGATCGAAATCCACAGCCGCCCAAACCATCGGTCGATGTAGATCTCCTCGCCAATCCCCTGACCCGGGACGCCTTCGACCCAGGGTTTTCTTGTGGAGTGGGAACCAAGGTTCTCGGGTTTATAAGTAATATCGCCTTCCGTTAAATATGAGGATGCAGAGAAGGCGTCTCGGAAGTAGTAGAGGGCTTCTATGACATTCGGTCCGCCCCTCGCCCCCCTGAAAAAGGCAGGCTCTGCCTCTTCATCATAGAGAAACATTAGATCACCACCCCGAAGCATTAGCCATGGCGCACTTCTAGCTTGGGCGAGATCGATAAAGCTCACTTTACCGCGCCGTTCTAAACGGTAGCCATGCGTGTGCGACGTACGCTCGCCGGTCATCGGGGCGATCTCTTGATGCGTCAGTACATCACAACCGAACTCAACTCGATCAAAGTAATCTCCAAAGTAAGTGTCCTCCTTCAAAGATCCGCTGCGAAAATCTTGGTCCTCTTGGGCGAGGCCAGACGGGGACAACAAAAATCCGAAATTTAAGACGATGCCAACTGTAAGTGCGCCACGGCTCAGAACCATCGTTACCTCACTTATTCTTGATTCGAACGTCAATGGTGTCCGGATTCTTACGGATTTCATCGTACCTTGTGTAATGAGAGCCCGGGGCTGATCGATATCCCAAGCGCGAAATCTCACTGCGTAGTTGATCGAACGGTGCTGTCCCACGGGTTATTTGGCATCCCCTACTCAAAGGACTGCTCCAAGGACCCGGATGATCTCCGTCGCTCACTACGTCGGCTATTCTTTCAGGATTCGTATACTCGTTCGGATGTATGAGATACCCCTTGCCCGCACGCACACCGAGGTCCTCGTTCTCCAGCAGGATCGGATCATCGTAGCTACCAGACTCATCCAACAAATGCCCGGTGTACTCGCCCTCGGGAATCGTCGCGCCGAACAGACCGGGCGCGTCCGCTTCACTTTGCACTACCGCGTCGGTGAGGGGCAGATCGTCCACCTTCAGCTGCATGCGGTCGTCGTAGAACTCATCGATGGAGTTGTTGCGCGTGATTTCGATGCGGGATTTCTCCCGCAGAGTCCGATCATCGGTGGTTACATAGCGGTCGGTGCGCTCGTCATATCCCAGACCGGGGCCGACGGTGATGAAGAGGCCGTTCGGGTCGGTGCGGTTGATCGGATCACCGTCGACGTAGCTATACCAGTTGGTTCCATCTTTGACTGGATCAACGGTGGTGAAGCGGCCGAAAGCCGGATCGTAGTCGCGGTAGCCGAAGTCATAGAGGCCGGTCACCGGGTCTTGGAATTTTCCGGCGTAGGCCACCCCCGGCTCAGTCGTCTCACCGAACGCACCGTAGCTGAGGCGATCGTTCACTCTGCCGTCACCGTCGAACGTCACGACTGCCGATCCTCGTTCGTCCAGTCCGAAGTACGTAGTATCATCGTCGAAAGGCCGCGCCTGCGCAAGGAGATCGTCGTGGATCCGAATGTGAACGAGCGCGGGCTTGTCACCTCCGCTACGGGCAGCTCGCTCCAGGCCGAGATACCGGTATCGTCCCTCGCCGGTCGCGCTGCGCTTGCTAAGCTCAGGTTGCGGGGTCCTACCGGGGCGCACCGGCACCTCAGCCAGTACATCAACCCCGAATCCGTCGCGCAGATAATGTCCGGCGATCGGTGTGGTTGCCTCCGGTGCGTTTCCGCCCGTCCGCAGGGCAGACTCGGAGCGCGAGGCCTCGCGTGAAACACGTCGACCGAGAGCATCGTATCGGTAGATTACCCGATTGCGTGACGCCGCCTCCGGCCGGCTTCGCGGAAGCACGTCTGCGCGCTCCATGCGCCCCGAGGGACCGTACGCGTACTCGATGTTGCGCTCCTCGTCCTGGGAACGCAGGAGATTGCCGGCGGCGTCATAGTCGAAGGCGGTGCTGCCACGCGACTGCAGGCGGCCGGCGCGATCATAGGCGAATATCAGGGCTCTAAATGCTTTAGAAACGCGTTTGCGGTTCCCCCGTTCGTCATACTCGAACCGTGTGGTTCGGGACGGCTGCACCGCCCCGAGAAGCGCCTTTCGCTCGGGCATCGTCTCGCCCATGACCTCTCGCAAATCGTCCATCTGCGAGCGAGAGAGGGTGATGAGGGCCGACCGGCCATTGCGGGCGATCTGCTCGCCGCGATTGCGTGAGTCGGCGGCGCCACGACGCGTCGTAACGTCAGCCACCTCTGCGTGGATCGTCGAGATGCGGCCATCCGCGTCATACTCATAGGCAGTTACTTTGCCTCGCTCATCAACGCGCAGGCTTCGTCTCCCGGCGCGATCATACACGTAGGCCTCGCCCGAGACGACGCCCGAGCGCGGCGAGCGATGGACGATCCCGGCGACGCGGCCGGTCGGAATGTAGTTCGTCTCGGTTTTCACGCCATTGGGGAGTAGCCGGCGAATCTCTCGTCCCCGCTCGTCGTAGGTGAATGTCACCGCTCCGCCGCGGGCATCCGCGAGGGATGTTACCAAACCCCGCACGTCATAATCATAGACGTAGGAGGGCCCGTTGGGTCGCAAGCGGAGCGCCACACGATTACCGGCCTCGTCATACTGATTCTCTACCGCAATCCCGGTCGCCGCCGAGGAAGTCCGGATGAGGCGCCCCGCGGCGTCGTAGAGAAAGAACAGACCTTCCGCCGCATTCACCGCCTCGGCGAGGCGGCCGTCGGCATCATAGGCGTACCGGCTCACCGCCCCGTCATCGTAGCGAACCTCCGTGAGCCGGCCAAGCTCATCGCGGAGGTAGCGTGTACGTCCCCCGTTGAAACCGACCCGCTCCGCAAGATTTCCTGCGGCGTCGTAACTCATCTCACGGCGAGCCCCCACGCGGTTCGTTTCCGCTGTGGGATTGCCGAGCCCGTCGTACTCCCACCGATGGGTGGCACCGGCAGTCAGTTTGCCTGCAGGATCATACTCGTAGCGAGTCCTCGCCCCGCCAGGGGTCGTGCGGGAGACCACTCGCCCGGCTGCATCTCGTTCGACCCTCCAGGTCTCTCCGCGCGGATCGGTGTAGGATTCAACCCGACCAGCCGCGTCGTGGCGGAGCCGGGTGAGGGCACCCCGCTCGTCGCGAATCGTGGTGAGCCGCCCATCCCCGTCGTAGCCGCGTTCCTCTCTCTTGCCGTCAGGATAGTCGACGGCGGTCACCGCGCCCCGTGCGTCAAGCTCGAAGCGCGTGGTAAACCCAGCGGGGTCCGTCACCGCAACGAGGCGCCCGGCGGCGTCATAATCGTAGCGCGATGCGTTTCCGCGCGCGTCGGTCCGCTTCGTGAGGTTTCCAGCCGCATCGTAGGAGCGCCGCTCTACCGCGCCGAGCGGGTCGGTAAGCGCAACCGGCCTGCCGAAGCCATCATACCCGATGCTCCACGCAGAGCCGGTTCGCCGTATGTAGCTAACCACACGGCCGGCCGCGTCGTAGATCCACCGCTCGGTCTCACCGCGCGCATCGGTGCGCGAAACCAATCGGCGCCGTTGGTCGAACTGGAGCACCGTCTCGTGCCCGAGGGCATTGATCACGGCCACCCGACCGCTGGGATCGGCATAACGGAGCTCTCTGCGGTACCCCTCGGGCCCGCGCACCTCGATCGTCCGTCCGAGCGGGTCATAGGCGAACGACCACTCGCCCCCGCGCTCGTCGATGATACCCTCGAGGTTTCCCTCCGCGTCATAGGTGAGGGTTCTGTGAGCGCCGGTCGGCCCCTCCTCGCGAATCCGACGGCCGGCAGGAGAGTAGGAAAGCTCGGTCACCGCGCCGGTGGAATCGACTCTTCGGATAAGATTGCCGGCGGCATCGTAGCTGACCCGGGTGATGCGATCCGACGGGAGCCGGTGCCTCGACACCGGCCTACCCCGGAGATCGTACTCGAAGAGCAGCGTGGAGTCGGCTGCGTCGGTGCGCCGGGCGAGCTTGCCGTCGGCGCGGTAGCGAAAACGTATGACTTCTCCGAGCGGGTTTTCGAGCTCAACGAGCTTGTGCCGCTTGTCGTAACGGTACCTCGTGGTGGCACCGCGCGGGCCCGTACGCGAGATCCGGTCCTTGCGCTCGTTGTAGCGATATGATATCCGGTGCTGCTCATCGTTCTGCGCGGAGACGCGGGCCCGCGCTGCGAGTAGGCCGTCCGCTCTGTACTCGTAGATCGTTTCGGTGCCTGTCTCGTCGATGTGTCGTGTGATCCGTCCGAAGATATCGTGGTCGAAGCGCTCGACCCCACCGTCGGGGTGGCGGATCCGCGAGAGAAAGCCCCAGCGATCGTAGGAGAAGCTCGTTGTCGCCCCACCTCGCCCCGTGACCGACCGCAAGCGACCGGCGTCATCACGGGTCAACCGGCGGCTGAGTCCGTCCGGCTGGAGAACGGCGGTGAGGTTTCCCCACTCGTCGCGTTCCCACGCGGTCGTATATCCCCTTGCATCGGTGTGCGAGACCACGCCCCCAAACTCGCCGTAGCGCCACTCGCGACGGTGCCCTTCGGGATCGATTTCGGCGATACGGTTTCCCCTGTTGTCGTACTCGTACACGTGGGTGAAGCCGCGCTCGTCGATAAGCCGAAGCTGGTTGCCTGCCTCGTCGTAGAACCGCTGCAGACTCGTACCGTCACCGTAGCGCTCGAGCACCACGCGCCGGCGCTCGTCAAACTCGAAGCGCGTGGTGATGCCCGAGGGGTTCTCGTACACCGTATACCCAGACTGCAGGGCGTAGCGGAAGTGCTCGGCGTTTCCCTCCTCATCGACGGTGGAGACCACTCGCCATCGCCCGGCAAGAAGACGATAGTGGTAGCGCCGTGCACTGCCGTCCGGCTTGGCGATTTCGACCAGCCTGTTTCCCGCGTAGACGTAGGCGACCTCGTCACCGACGGCATCGGTGACGCCCATGAGCCGACCCACCGCATCGTAGCGATAGCGGGTCGTGTTGCCTGCGGGATCGATAAGCTCGGTAATGCGTCCCTTCTCGCGTCGCACCTCGAGCCGTCGGCCAACGTCGTCGACCACCGACGACACCCTCATCGCGGCGTCGTATCGGAGCTCCACGGCGTTGCCGTTTCGATCCGCCACCCGCTCGAGGAGCCCCTGGGAGGAGTAGAAAAACTGAGCGCCGTCGGCCCGGCGCCGTACGTAACCGCCTTCGGGGGTAATCAACAGACGGTCGCCTCCCGCCGCAGGCCCGGCTGCGGGATCGACCGCTACCAGGGCCACTGCGGTCTCCACGCCGTCCGCCGCCCCGTCGGGCATCCGATAGACCTGCGGCACCCCTCGCTCGTCTATGACGGTGAGCATACCCGCCCCGGTTCGCTCGAGGTAGCGAGGATCTCCCGGAAGAAGCACGTGTCGATTCGCATTCCGTGCCCGCCGAGAAAGACGAGCCGCCTCCTTGATCTCCCGGTGCAATGCCGCGATGTCTCCCTCAAGCTCGAGGAGCCGATGGTGCATTCGTTGGGCCTCCCGAAAGGCGGCAAGGTGGTCATCAGCGCGGGAGAGCCGAAGCTCGATTTCGGAAAGCAGTGACCGCGCATCAGCGGTGAGTTGCCGGTAGGAATCGGGGGCGCGCCAATCACTATGCGAGGCGTCTAGAAACGCGGCGAGAGAGACCGTCTGTCGGGCGGCGTCACGCGCTTCGGCTGCATCCTCGCTGAGAGCCGACCATTCGGCCTGAGAGTCGGAGAGCTCTGCCTCCACTTCCTCCGGCTTGGAGAGCGCAGCTGCCCCAAAGGCCCGCTCGAGTGATTCTTTTGCCGTGAGGAGCTCAGCTGCAAGCACCGAGAGCGCGCCATCGGCCTCCGCGGCGGCTTCCTCGGCCCCGGGTGTGACACCTCGGATAACACGCGAGTCGTACGGCCAGGTCCACAGGCCGAAACTCCCCGTCGGCCATGCACCACTCCGGTAGCGCCTGCGGGCAGCAATCTCGATACTACCGTGGGGATAGGACACATCGGTTTCGCTCGTGATGAAGGTCCCGGTGGTAACCGATACCGGATCGCCGACGGTCATCGATGTCGCAACGTGGGTGCGATCGATGGCCGTCTCTCGAGCCTCGCCGGCGGCGAGGGCATTTCGGGCTGAGACTTCCTCGAGCCGGGTAAGGCGCGAGATAACGCGCTCCTCGGCGAGCTGCATCCGCTCTACCTCCGCGTCGGATGCTGAAGGAGCAGGGGGCTCGCCGGCGGCAACGACCATCTCGAGGCGCGCGCGCGTTTCTGCGTAGCTTCCGCGAGCATCGGTATATCGGTTGGCGAGCTGGATCAACTCGTAGGCGGAGGGCACGTCCGGGGCGGAGCTCGACCCGCCGCCGGAGCCGCCGGAGCCGCCCGAGCCACCCGAATTACCGTCGTCGGAGTCGCTGTCATCGGAATCTTCGTCATCCGCGTAAGTGCCCGGACCACCCGCCTTGTAGTAGGAACCGTCGAGGCGATCGGAGTCCGAATCATCCGACCCCTCACCGTTTCCGTAGTGCGCGATTGCCGGGGCCAAAACACCCAGCAGAAACACTACCGCGATTATCCGTGTGACAAGCGTTCGCATGTTTTCTATCACCTGTTCCTCCGCGGGGTCACGCCCGCTATTCATCCGGCCTACGGCATTGCCTCGTACCAGAGGCGATACAGCAGCCCCGCAGCGGTCCCATCGTTGGGAGCCCACGCGGACTCGGAGACAAAGCGCAGCGGCGTCTCCACCGTGCGCCCCGCAAAGTAGTCCTCGGCGTGCGGCGGATAGGCGTAACCGCCGGCATCGACGGGAATGAAATGCACCGATAGGCCGCTCGCACGCTCATTGGCACCGCGCGAGCACCACGACTCGGAGACCGCACGCTCGACGGCGAGCTGAACGCTGTCTGCCTCGCCGGAGACATCGGGATAGCGCGCGGCGGCCGTTTCGGCGAGATCGGCAATGTCGAGATTGAGATCTCCGGGCGTACGGTAGAAGTCCTCGACCTCCTCGAAGAGTAGGCGGCGCAGGTTGTCGCGACGGGCGGCGGTATCGGCACCGGCGCTGAGCCCGAGGCTGAGTGCGTCGAGCGCGCGGGAGACATCGCCTACCGCGGCAAGATCGAGCGCGGAGATGCAGGCGCCGGCTGTCTCTCCGTAGGCATCCGCATAGGCGGTCACCGCCGCCTCCTCGAATGCCGCGGCTGTGCCGGGCGCTGCGGCAAGCGCCTCGAGGAAGCGCGTGTAGTCCCATCCCGAGGTACCCACCGTCTGCTGAGAGGCGATTAGAGTTCGTGCGGACCGGTCTATCTCGCGCGCGATCTCGATCTGCGCACCGAACGCGAGGTCAAGGGCGACGACGTCGGGCGGATGGTCGCCGAGAGCCTGCGCGAGCTCCACGGTAGCGAGCACATCCCCGCCATTCCCATCGTCCACCGAGACTGCGCTGTAGCCCGCACCCGGTCCCCACACGACAAGGGCGGTGTTCCGAGCTGGAAACTCGGCGGCAACAAACGCCAGGAAACGCGAGAGCGTAGCTGGGGCGCCGGTATTGAGCTCGACATCGGCGTCTGATTCGATGCCAAGCCGCGGCGAGCTCAAACGCGTCGAGGCGATGGTTGACGCATCGCCCAGCGGGTCCGGCTCGAGCTCGTAGAGCCGCGTTCCGCTCCAGTCGCCGGCACCGCCCGCGTAGCCCTCCGCCCGGTCGAGGAGAACGACAACCGAGATAGGCGTCCCGCCTGTATCCGCAGCCTCCATCTCGCCGAGGTCCGCGAGAGCCTCCGCTTCGAGCTCGTTGTCACCGCTCATGTAGACCGCAACCGTCCACTCTCGACCGCGCCCCTCTACGGCGCCGGGGACGCGATGCGACGTCGCGGTCTCCACCCGAAGGGGCCCGCGGCAGGCGACCAGCAGGCCGGCAGCGCAGAGCATGACTGTCACCGCCGCCGACCTCGTCCTCCGCCTCATGGCCACGCCCCCTCTCATGGCCACACCGCCTGAGTGTCCGCGTCCCGTCGCCACACATAAGCCGCAAGCGGGTCACGCCACTTCGAGCCGTCTTCGAAGCTGACCTCATGGATGTGAAGCATGTCGACGGTGGGCGGCTCGGCGCTCACCACGTGGAACGCCGGGCCAAGGTCGACGCAGAACACCCGGCGCTCGCCCGGTGCGAGCCTGATGTCGTTTCGCCATTCGACGATCTGCGGCTCCGGCGCATAGAGATACGCGGTAGCCCGAAAGCTGGTTGCGGTGAGGGATGTAACGTTTTCAAGCTCGGCGCGAAGGGCAAGCTCCTCAGCGCATGAGCTCTCGCTCTCCGCGTCGTCTGTGCCATCTGAGTCTTTTGCTCCGCCTGCGCCGTTCGCCACCACCGTAACGTCGATGTAGCGCAGTGGAGCGCCGTCGGGGGAGAGGAAATCGCAGCCGGTGGTTAGAACACCGACGAGGAAACCGGTCGAAAGAATAGATAAAGCCTTCACATCCCCCGTTACTCGCGTTCTCGAGCTGCTGCTTCATGTTCCGCCCAAATTCGAGCGAAAATTCCGCGGCGTCGTCCAATCCTCTTTTCGCCGAGGGGCGCATCGTGCAACGATGGGGCATGCAGGATACACACCCCATGCGTTTCGAGGATCTTATGGCGGTGCGCAGAGTCTCCGCGCCCGCTCTGAGCCCCGACGGACGGCGGCTCGCCTACGTCTCAACCACCCACGATCCCCAGGAAGACGACGTCTCCTCGACGATTATGCTCCTCGACGTCGAGGCCGGCACCGAGCGCGAGTTGACTCCCGGCCGGCACAACGACACGGCACCGGCCTGGAGCCCCGACGGCCGCCACCTCGCCTTTGTCTCTTCGCGCGAGGAGAAAGAGCAGCTGTGGCTGTTGCCGCTT
Source organism: Spirochaetota bacterium (assembly GCA_009908735.1). The sequence continues at coordinate 18,070 of JAAAOR010000128.1, forward strand.
CGAGACGGCGGGGAAGCACGACGCCTCACGCAGGGACGCGGCGGCATCATGCAGCCCATTTGGGCGCCGGACGGCCGGCGAATCGCCTTCGCACGCGCATTGTCGAAGCCCGAGGCCGAGCAGACCGGCGAGGAGGCCGCCCTCCACGCGAAAACCTTCGGACTGTCGAATCAGAAGAGTTCGGCTCGCATCGCGGACGGACTCCTCTTTCGCCATTGGAACTCGTGGCGCGACGGCAGGCGTAACCGTGTGTTCGTACTCGATATCGAAACCGGTGCAACCGAACAGGTTACGCCGTCGAACCTCGACACCCCGCCGATCTCTCTCGGTGGGGCACATGACTTCGTTTTCTCCCCGGAAGGTGATGAGCTCTGCTACGTCGCGAATCCCGACGCGGTGGTTGCCGTCTCGACGAACAACTCACTCTTCTTGCAGAAGCTCTCCGGCATCGAGGCGATTGGTGAGCCTCGGTGTATCTCCCAGACCGAGGCGTCAGACCGTGAGCCGCGCTACAGCCCCGACGGCTCGCGAATCGCCTATCTCGGGGCCGAGACCCCGGGCCACGAATCCGACCGCATGCGGGTGAAGGTCTACGACCGCGGGACAGGCAGGACCAGCTCCCTCACCGAGGACTTCGATCGCTCCGCGGCCGAGATTGCCTGGCGCGATGATGATGAGATCCTCTTCCTTGCCGCGGATCGCGGTCACGTTTCCCTCTACGGCGTGGGCCGGCGCGGTGAGGAACCACCGGACGCCGTAGACTCAGCGGCCCCGGTGGCGCAGTACACCTCGGGGATCTATCAGCGCAATCTCCGCGTTCGCTCACACGAGGAAGTAGTGACGACCCGCGAGACCATGCTCGCCCCCGCGGATCTCTTCACCCTGACCCTGCCCGCCCCC